>NZ_LT900024.1:2700000-3000000 GCF_900182925.1 Psychrobacter sp. LV10R520-6
TAGCAACAAGCTCAAGCAGCCATTAACATTCGAAAAGTTGCCTAAGTTAAGAAGGAGATTTGGTGCTGATGCGGTCTCATTGCAAGCGCCTAGCGTCTGGCAATCATCTGATACTGAACTAGACGTTCAAAAAAATAGAGTCAGCTGGCAAGATAAAACCATTGCTGATGCCGATGGCGGTGACATGACCGTTCGCTGTTATCAGGCTAGATCTGACGCTGCCCAGAGCCATGGACAGAACCGTCAACACAATCCTGATCAAACCGTTATGCTATTTTTTCATGGTGGCGGGTTTTGTATTGGCGATCTTGATACCCATCATGAGTTCTGTCATACCGTCTGTAAGCAAACAAACTGGGTGGTAGTCAGCGTTGATTATCGATTAGCACCTGAACACACAGCACCGACAGCGCTCAAAGACTGCATCGCAGCTTATGCCTGGCTCACTGAGCATTGTCATACGCTTGGTGCGTTACCATCGCGTATTGTTTTATCAGGCGATAGCGCAGGTGGCTGTTTGGCCGCGTTAGTCGCACAGCAAGTTACTGTCCCGAACAAAACCCAGTGGCAAGGTTTTGGTGAGGATGACCTAGCCGATGATAACTTTATAGGGATGTTGCAAGAGTTGCCAAGACCATTAGCACAGTTGCCACTCTATCCTGTTACGGACTATGAAGCCGAATATCCGAGCTGGACGCTATATGGTCAAGGGTTACTGCTTGATCACGAAGATACTGAAGTATTCAATACTGCCTATATTAAACGCAGTGACTTACCCCAATCGCATCCTCTGGTCTCAGCTATTCATGGTAACCATACACAAATGTGTCCAAGCTACATCGTTGCCGCTGAATTAGATATTTTGCGAGATGAAGGGTTGGCTTATGCAAAGGTGTTGAAGGACGACGGTATCAAGGTGCAAACTTATACTGTGCTAGGTGCACCGCATGGCTTCATTCATTTAATGAGCGTTCATAAAGGTATCGGGCGCGAGACTGATTATATTATCGATGAGTTCGCCACGTTTGTCCGGCAGCTGGTTAGCACAGAAGCGCGTGTGTTGCCGACCGAATAAAAATAAGAGTGAGTATTAAGACAGTTGTTAATGGTATTGAGATTTAGCGTTTTTAATGCATCTTAATATTCACGGATGCTTGCAGGCGTAACTTCTATACCTGTTAGCGTAATGAACCAAATCTCAGACCTTGATCCTAAGCGAAACGGTATGCCCCAAAATCCGTAGCCAGATGACACCACAAAATGTCCACGGCCAATGGCTTCATAACCGTAGCCCAAACGATTAAGGGCTTTGACAATGAAATTGGCTGGAAATATTTGCCCATTGTGCGTGTGTCCTGAGACCTGCAAATCAATCGGTAGCTCACTATGCTCAGCAATATCACTAGGTCTGTGATCTAACAGTATTACTGGCTCAGCGGTATTGACCTGCGATAACAGCTCGGTAGTCGCCACCCGCTGACGTTTGTGGTTATCAAAGCGACCAACCAACCAAATCGCTTGGCCTTGATGCTCTAAGCGCATTACCTCATCATTTAATAACTGCACGCCAGCGGCGCGTAAGGAATCACTGATTGACTGCTCATGACCGTATAAGTCGTGATTGCCAAGGGTGGCATAGCTACCGTATGGCAGACTATTGCATAATTCAGTTAAGTTTGCTGCCATATCATAAGCAGTAAACGCCTGCGTATTATCATCCATAATATCACCTGGCATCAGCAGCATATCAGCCTGATGTTGGGTAACGAGATGACGTAGCCTATCAATAGCGCCGTTACCAAATAACCGTCCTAGATGTAAATCACTGGCCACAGCGATACGTAGTTGGCCCTGCATGGGCTTATCAATATTAATTGATAATTTTCGCACTACGGGGACATAAGCGCTATATAACGTATAAATAAATAGCCCTAAAAATACTATTACAGCAAATACACGAAGCCAAAACATGACCATTTCTGAATCATTAATTGTACTATCAAGAAGTGAACTATCAAGAACCAAGGTTACTAGCCAATAACCACCATACAACAACCAAGTTGCCGCAGCAGTGAGTATTATAAAATGCATCACCAACATCCAGCCACTTACCCAGCGATAGCTATTCGCAAGTAGCTTACTAACGCTTAGCAATAATAGGCCGTTGGTGATTACGAATACAGCAACAAATACCACTGTTAATAATATTGACGTTGCCCAAGGCTGTAGCCACCATTGCAAGCTCAGTGCGGCTCCCAAACTAAACAGCTGTAACGATAAAATAATGACTGTAAAAAATATGTAGCGCATGGTCTGTCCTACTTTATAGTCATTTTATAGTCATTATTATAACAGTCTCTTTAGACTAACAATCATAACGCTACCGTTGTCACGGGACGACTTAACCTTAGCGTTTTTTTATGGAGACTCTACTGCCGTATTCTTGCATTTATAAGATTTAAAAGACTATTAGATCCTGATTTTTAATCTGCCGACTGTAAAGTAGCAGGCTGTAGTGTGATTACCCAAATTTCAGCCCGAGTGCCTAGCCTAAAAGGTACAGCACCAAACCCATAACCTGAAGTCACTAGAAACTGTGTATCGTCAATCTGATTAGCACCCTGCACTAATATTTTTCTAACCCACTGCATATAAGTATTCATAGGAAATATCTGCCCGCCATGTGTGTGCCCTGATAAATGTAAATCTATCGGTAAAGCACTTATTTCATTCGTTGATGGGAGGCTATGTTCCAAAAATACTATCGGCTTGTCTGTGTCTACCTGCGCTAATAAATCTACTGCTGGTTGACGACGCCTAGGGTCAGTAATATCCGAGCGCCCCACTAACCATACAGAGTCATCCAATAACACACTCTTGTTATCAATCACCTTTATCCCAGCACGCGTAACTGCTTGGGCAATCTCTACTTGATTGCCTGAATAATCATGATTGCCCAGTACCGCATAAACGCCTAGCGGCGCATTTAATTTTGCCAAACGCTTATGCATATTGGTCTTGTCATAATAGGCCGTACTGTCATTCATAATATCGCCTGCCAGCACCACTACGTCAGCATTTTGTGCCTCAATGAGACTGGCTAATTTATCCAACTGCCGATTGCCAAACCATCTACCCAAATGCGTATCAGATGCCAACGCTATAGTCATCGGTTTATCCAGTGGCTTATCCGTAGTTACAGTCAAACGATGAACTATTGGAGAATACGCATTAAACACTGCCAAACCAACGATACCAATAAAACTCACAGCAGCAATCGCCCGTATGAGCTTGGGACGTGCTTGCTGTTTGAGTACCTGACAATAAAACAGCGCAATAGCAGCAGTTATTAAGGCAGCATAAACCATAACGCCTTGCAAAATACTGACGACTAAATAAACATAAAAGCGGTCACGCCAAAAGTCACTCAGCCCATAAATGAGTGCAATGTTATTGAGGATAAAAACGCTTAGGACCATGCATATTTTGTTAACAGGGCGCTTTGGCTGAATCAGCCACCAGAGAATGACGCTGGTCGTTAACGCCAATAACTGGGTTAGGATGATAAAGAGCCACATAATAAAATCTAATCATATGAAGATAGCGACATCCTAAGCCAAAACCTTGTAGCTCACTATATCAATTAGGTATTTTCATCAATTTTCCACAAGTCTCAATAATTAATACTGAGTATTATTAATCTTAATGGTAACTACTCTGGCATTTATAATTGATAAACAAGCTACTTAGTTATGTTTCACATGAAACAATATCTATTTTACTGATTTACCCAATTATTATTTCTGCTCCGCTAACGCTTGCTCAAGCGTTGGCTGCTTAAACTCATAACCAGCATCAAGTAAAGCTTGTGGCAGTACCTTCTGGCCATCAATTAACAGCGTCGACATCTCACCAAACATCAGCTTGAGTAAGAAATCTGGTAAAGTAAAAAACGTCGGGCGATGCAGCCATGACCCAAGCGCTTTGGTGAAAGTACGATTAGTCACAGGATTGGGCGCAGTCAGGTTATACACCACCGCTGGCGTATCATTTTCTGTTATTAAGGTATTGTTATTAGTACTTGAGCTGCTGATCTTCTGCTCGTTGGTTTCTTCAGCAAGATGCTGCTCAATAATAAAGATAGCCGCCCCTACCCAGTCATCACGGCTGACCCAGCTCATGATTTGCTTACCGTCACCCAATTGACCACCCAGTCCCAGTTTAAAGGGTAGTAGTAGCTTACCGAGCATACCGCCTTCAGGATGAATAACCACGCCTGTGCGCACAATAGCGACGGGTACCCCATATTCAGTCGCTTTTAGCGCGAGCTGCTCCCACTCATCACATAGACGATGCGAAAAATCCGTCTTAGATTGACTACTCTCAGTCAACGGTTTATCACTTTGCGTGCCATACCAGCCAATCGCTGAACCGCTAACCAACATTTTAGGCTTCACACTACTACGCGCAATAAATTCTAGTAGCGATTCGGTAGGCTTGACCCGACTGGCAAGCAATTGCTCTTTACGCTCATCGCTCCAGCGCGAGTCAGCAATACCAGCGCCTGCGAGATTTAAAATAACATCAAAGCTTTTATCGGTCTGTGCTAGCTCATCATAAGTCATCATACTAACTGTACTGGGATGCGTCTGACTGCTATCGCGTGTTAGCCAGGTGATGTGTAAATCCTTATCCTGCGCACGATAACGTTTGATAAGCTCATCACTGAACGCGCTACCCAAAAACCCTGATCCACCACTGATTAAAATATTCATCATCTCTTATCCTTATATTTTCTAGCGTTATTATATTGAGTGTGACAAAAAACGTGCTACAAAAACAAGAGTACAATTGTAGGGATTAAGATATAGAAGAGTGTTGGATATTGAAATTAAATGCTATCTAATAACTTGTCCCGTAAGCGCATCATGTATTTGGCTAGGTAACTCGTAACCTAACGTATCGCCTTGCAAGTAAGCAACTTGCTGAGCAAACTCACTATTTATAAAGTACCCTTGCGCCTGTGCTAACGATAATGCTGGCGGTTGTCCCGAAGGGTTACAACTGGTCGAAACAATAAAACCATAAGGGTTACTTACTGAAACCACTTGCGCACACAGCTGTTGAATCAACGGATGGGCGATAACACGTACCGCTACGCTATCATGAGCACCGGTAATCCAAGACGGAATCGGCACGCTAAGCGACTGAGATGATTGGGATTGAGATAAAGGTAATAACCAGGTATGCGCTTGCTGGGCTACAGCATTAGGCGAGATATGCCAACTGTCGAGGACGGTTTGACGCTGCTCAGCACTTAAGCTCTCTAACAATGGCGCAATACGTGCCGCACTATCGGTCACCACAATCATGCCTTTATCCATTGGGCGCTGTTTAATAGCAAGTAGCTGTTGTACTGCTAGCTGACTAAACGGATCACAACCGATGCCCCACACGCTTTCGGTTGGATAAGTAAGTAACTGCCCTGCCCTTAAGTATTGAGCAGCTTGAGTGACAGAATTAGTTGTTAAAGGCGTGTCTGGGAGCATGGATGATTTCATAGTGTACGGTTGAATTTTCAAAGAGAAAAGCAAGAAGAATAAGTAATGTGTGGCAATAAGACTAAATAAACAAATATAGAAATTTATTTAAATAGATAACTAAACGCGTAAATAGCGTCCCCCTTGTTCGCTGATAGTACCTAATAGTTCAAGCTCCATCAGCTGGCCGATTAATTGCGGTGCCGTTAATTCTGTAGATACCAGTAAGGCATCTAAATCTTGTCCGTGCCAATCAAGTTGTTTATAAACGACTTCTAAATGTTCAGGGATAGCAACCTTAGAGGCGACACTGGCTTTTTGCTTATTAGTAAGCTGCTCAGTATTAGATTTGGATGAGGTATCTGCTGATTGGTTGAGTTCGATGCTTTTAAGATCACTAGGATAAATATTAAGTTGTACGTTGACATCATCCAGCACCTGCTGCGGATGATATATCAAGGTTGCGCCTTCACGTATCAGATGATGACAGCCTTCAGCATTACTATTATCGATATGGCTTGGGATAGCAAAGACTTGTTTGCCTTGGTCAGAGGTGAGCCGAGCAGTAATTAACGAGCCGCTTTTGATAGTCGCTTCAGTGACAATCGTTGCCAAACTGAGACCGGCAACCAAGCGGTTACGCCGCGGAAAAGTATGCTTATGTGGCTGAGTGTGTGGCAATAGCTCACTGACTAGACAGCCACCTTGCTCGATAATTTGAGTAAATAAATGATCGTGATGGTTGGGGTAGCAAACATTAATACCGGTACCCATCACCCCAATCGTGCGACCTTGGTAGTCAGGATCGGCTTGAGCTAAAGCGCCGAAATGTGCGCGTTTATCCACGCCCATAGCCAAGCCGCTAGTGATAATGTAGCCAGCTTGCGCCAAATATTGCGCTATATCAAAGGTAATTTTTTGCGCATGCGTGCTTGGTTTTCGGCTGCCAACGATAGCGATTTGCGCTTGATGTAGCAACGCACTATTACCACGATAAAATAGTAACGGCGGTGGATCGTAGATTTGTAGCAACTGCGCAGGATAGTCAGGCTGATCAGCAAAAAGCAGCTGGTATTTATCAGCTCTTAATGCCTGCTCGATAGTATCGATGCTGGTTAGGGTCTGCTCTTGCTGCTCGTGACGCTTAATATGACTAGGATGAATACCCAGTTGTCGCCACGCTTCAACCTTGGCCGTCCATGCTTGCTGCGCGCTACCAAAGGTAGTAACCAGCTTATGGTAAGCGGATAATGACGCATTCACCTCATGCCACAGCGCCAATACGGCGCGCTGGTCATCGGATATAAGAGTTGAGATTGCTATCATGGTTGCTTAGCTCGTATTGATTGGCTCTTATTAGTTAGTAGCTTATAAGCGCTTACAAATAAGGGGGCGGTAGCAGTTGGTCACCGACATTAAGTGGCAGCTCAGAGTTGAGTACATAAGCATAGCTGATATTATCAAAAGTATTAAATACCATCACCATGCCGCTAGGCTCACTTGGTAAGCGTACTGGCGTGTCATTATCCAAGATATCGCGTACTAACGGCCCTTTTTGATATACCGTCAACACATCCCCTGGTTTGGCACCATGACTGCTACCTAAGTTAATAGCGACCACACCACCACGCGCCGCTGAGCTGATTGAATCCATTACCCGCACAATCATGCCGCCACGATTGACAGTCGCAGGCGTAGGATAAAATACTGGTGGGATAGAGTTGCCCAGCTCAACAAACACCCGATCACCTTCACGGACTTCTTTGCCATAAGATTCGATGAGCTGTATGCTGGTCACGCCGTTACTTTCCGTAGCAGTGACCAAGCCAGTCGCCACTTGCGTCACTTCTAAACCGATGACTTCTTGGGTCTTAGGCTCAACGTACATCTCGCCTTCATGGTAGACGCCATAACGCTGACCAATGATCAGCGGTACGCCCTTAGCATAGACTTTGTCACCGCTCGCCGTAATCAGATTACGATTTTTGGAGGCTAAGATATAAGGCGTGGTATTAAAGTCTTTTGGATTAACAATGATTGTTTTGTCTAACCAATGCCGAATGGCTGACATCGGAATGGCAGGAATACTATTGGCAGTGGATGTGACCGTTACGGTGCTAGCGACCACATTACCAATCAGTTGTTTTTCTACCCCTGCGCAGCCTTCGCCCGTATCGACACCGATCAAAGTCTTACCTTGGATCACGCATAAGATAAGAATGTCATTAGGATAAATGAGGTTGGGATTTTTGATTTGTTTATTGGTCGCCCAAATCTCTTTCCAACGCCATGCACTGTCTAAATAGCGCCCTGATATATCCCATAAGGTATCGCCTTTTTTGACAATATAGCGATTGGGAGCATCCGCTTTGATAGTTGGTGACGGATTATTAGCGTGGGCAGTGGTCAACAGCAGCGCACTACTAAAGGCAGTCATCAGCAGCGCTTTTGCCATGGCGTTTAGACTTATTTTCATTATCATGTCCGTAATGGGTAAGGGTTAGCACTAGCGCTGTTGGAGTTGATTGTAATCAATCATCATTAACTATTTATAGAACGCTTTTTTTATCTGGACCTGTTCTTACAGCGATATCTGAACCAAAGTGCCAGCTACTGATTTTTGAATTTACGATGATATGAACAATAGCACAATATTAAACACTTTTTTACAAAAGCGTAACCTTTATTACGGCAAGTTTTTGACCTTAAACTAGGGCGTGTTGAACATTGGGAATAAATTGATGACAAAAAAATAGCAAACGAGTAATCTTTAAGTTCTCACACAAAAAAGACTTCGTTTGCTATGCCTCGTACTATGCTCAAAGATGAACACTGGACAAGACTAAGACCTATCTTACTAGAACTTAATATCTATGACAAAGGAAATCTTAGAAATACGGTTGAAGGCGTGTTGTATCGTATGCGTGTTGGCTGTCCTTGGCGCGACTTACCCGCTTACTTTGGCAAGCCCAATACTGTCTACAAGGCTTACCAGCGTTGGTTTCGAAGTGATAAGCTGATTGCGTTGTTTGCTTTATTAATCAAAGAGTCTGACCTTGAATGGGTGTTTATAGATGGCACTCATATTAAAGCGCATCAGCACAGTAGTGGTGGCAATGAAGTCGCCCAAGCCATTAGTAAAAGTGTCGCAGGTCGCGCCACACCAAGATTCACTTAGCAGTCGATGCTCATGGTAACCCTATCACCTTTATTCTATCAGATGGCACGACTCATGACGTTAAGGTAGCACCAGACTTAATTGATAAGATAGATTTAAGCGATACAGACATTCTATGCGCCGATAAAGGCTATGACTCTGAGACGCTACGAGAATACATCAAGCAAGCAGGGAGCTGGGATAATATCCCTCGAAAACGAAACACTAAGTCCTCTAACGACCATATGGACTGGGATTTGTATAAAGCACGGCATCTAGTAGAAAACGCCTTTGCTAAGCTAAAACAGTATAGGGCGGTTGCCACCAGATTTGATAAGCTCAAGCAGAGTTATGAGAATACAGTAGCTCTCGCTTGCGCTTATATCTGGCTGAAATTATGAATGTTCAACACGCCCTACTTAGTAAGTAAAGTTTTATTACTTATCAAGTATTCCTATGATATCTATTATCAGACTATATTTTAGTAATACGACCTCTAATTAATAAATTTAACAAAATGGAGTGCATTGTGATCACACGGACTGTGAGCAATCTTACCAAAGATTCTGTTTCGGCTATAGACATAGCAGCCCGCCTAAAAGAAGGTAGTCTTTGTCCGGTAGCGCTTGTTGAAGAGACATTTGCAAACATAAGAGCTTCTGATCCCGCTATTTTTACAGAGTTGCTCGAAGAACGGGCGTTGAAAGAAGCCTATGCTTCTAGAAAACGCCGCCGTGAAGGTAATCTACTTAGTCTATGGGATGGTATCCCTATCGCATGGAAAGACCTTTTTGATATAGAAGGTCGAGTCACCACCGCAGGATCTACTGTATTCAGATCTAACACGCCTGCTACTCATGATGCCGATATGGTTGCAAATGCCACTCGAGCTGGCCTTATATCGATAGGCTGTCTTAATATGACTGAATTTGCCTATTCTGGTCTAGGTCTTAATCCGCATTTTGGTACTCCTCAAAACCCACATGGCACAGGCCCTGCTCGTATTCCTGGTGGCTCGTCATCAGGTTGCGGTGTCGCTATCGCCCGCGGACTAGTACCACTTTCTGTCGGCAGTGATACTGGGGGCTCGATACGTATTCCTGCTGGATTAAATGGCATAGTCGGCTATAAAGGTTCTAGTAGAGCGTTTCCAAAAGGTGGTACGTTTCCACTCTCACCGACATTGGATACCTTTGGTCCACTTGCTGCTGACTTAAAAAGCTGCATCGGTGCGGCAGAAATTCTCAACGGGCGAGCCGTCGCAATGCCCAAACCAACACCTATCAGTCAACTCAAATTCTTTATTCCTATTAATGTTGTCTTTGAAGACGCACAAGATGCTGTGATAGAGAATTTTGAAGCCAGTGTTCGCGCTTTAGAGAGCGAAGGGGTAATGGTCACTCGGGGAGTGAGCAGCGAATTTGAAGAAATAGATACCCTTGCTGCTAACCACGGTTACTTGGTTGGCCCAGAAGCGTTGGAATTGCACTGGGATCTTGTTCATTCTGAGCACGTGACCCAGATGGATCGGTAATCCCCCCTAAAAACAAGAACACTTAGAAGTAGAGATTAACTGCTAAACTACCAGCAGGAGAAACTCATGAAAAAGTCACGCTTTACCGACAACCAAATCGTCAACATCCTCAAACAAGCAGAACAGGGTGTGCCCATTACTGAGCTCTGCCGTGAGCACAATGTAGGCCAAAGCACGTTCTATAACTGGCGATCTAAGTATGGTGGCATGGATGCCGCGCTTATCACCCGTCTCAAAGAGCTTGAAGTTGAGAATGCCCGATTAAAGAAGATGTATGCCGATGAATGTCTTAAATCAGACATATTACAGGATGCCATGTCAAAAAAGTGGTAGCGCCAGTAAGGCGCAAAGCGTTGGCTTGTTACTACATTGAAGATCGTGGCATAAGCATCCGCAGGGCGTGCTCAATCTTTAATATCAGCGTGACGGTCTACTACCCTAAGTCAGTTGCCTCTGATGAGAACCGCCAAATAGCCAATTTGTTGATAGATTTGACCAACCAGAATAAGAACTGGGGCTTTGGTTTATGCTTTTTAAGCTTACGAAACGTGCTAGGACTGCCATACAACCATAAGCGGGTGTATCGTATCTACTGTGAGCTTGAATTGAACCTTAGAATCAAACCTAAGCGCCGCATTAAGCGTGCCAAACCAATACCACTTGCTGTACCTGTAGAGCCGAATCAAAGCTGGAGTATGGATTTCATGCATGACGCCCTAACTGATGGCAGAGCCTTTAGACTGTTTAATGTGATTGATGATTACAACCGAGAAGCCTTGACGGTCGAGATTGACTTCTCGCTACCCGCTCAAAGAGTCATACGCAGTCTGAATCAGCTGATTGAATGTCGAGGTAAACCTGCTCAAGTAAGATGTGATAACGGTCCTGAGTACATTAGTAATGCACTCAAAGAATGGGCGATAGAACAAGGTATCACGATCAGTTATATTGAGCCTGGCAATCCACAGCAAAATGCCTATGTTGAACGTTACAACAGAACCATGCGCTATGACTGGTTAAACCAAGCGTTGTTTACTGATTTAGATCAAGTACGTCAGCAAGCTGAAGCTTGGTTATATCACTACAATCACGAGCGCCCTAATATGGGCAATGGCGGCTTTACGCCGATACAGAAACTAAACCACGCCGCTTAATTCTATTTATTTGGTGTCTTATGGTTGGGATGATTACCATGCAAGCAAGAATTTTCCTCTACAGCCCATATATTACAGCCAAAAAAAAGCCCCAATCGTGAGATTGGGGCTTTCTAAATTTGGTAGGCATAAGCAGACTCGAACTGCTGACCTCTACCATGTCAAGGTAGCGCTCTAACCAACTGAGCTATACGCCTATTTAGGTTGAGTATTCAATCAAGTTTCTATTACTTTGCAAGTCTTTTTTCTAGCTAAACTGCCTTATTATTGAAATACTTACGATTCAGCTTTATATTAACTATTAAATAAGGTTGTTTGTGTAGTTTTAATGGTTAATATATAATGATGGTTTAGTTTTGATTGTTAATAGAGGGGCGTCGCTTGATATTGGCAATCTAGTAATACTGTTGCAGATATGAAAAAAACGATTCTTATGATAATTGAATAGTATCTAATAAAATTAAGTTAACAGTAAAAGGATTAGGAGTATCAAATGGGCTTATTGGTTGATGGGCAGTGGCAGGATAATTGGTACGACACAGAATCTAGCGGTGGACGCTTTGAGCGTGAAGATGCAGGCTTCAGAAATTGGGTAACCGTAGATGGTAGTGCTGGTTCGTCGGGTCGGGGTGGCTTTCAAGCCGAAGCCAATCGTTATCATTTATATGTCTCTTTGGCGTGTCCATGGGCAAACCGCACGACCATTTTTCGTCAGCTAAAAGGCTTAGAAGATATTATTTCGATGTCTGTGGTTCATCCTTTTATGGGTAATAAAGGTTGGACGTTTGCAGAGGGCACAGGTGTTATCGTTGACCCTATTATCCATGCAAGTTATCTGTATGAGGTTTATATCGCGGCAAAACCAAATTATACGGGGCGGGTGACAATACCGATATTATGGGATAAAAAGACCAATACCATCGTCAGCAATGAATCCGCTGAGATTATTCGTATGTTTAACTCAGCTTTTAATGGCGTTGGGGCAGTAGCTGGTGATTTTCTACCTGCCGATGCGATAGTAGAAATTGATGAGATAAATGCGTTTATTTATGATGCTATCAATAATGGCGTCTATAAAGCTGGTTTTGCGAGCACGCAAGCCGCTTATACAGAAGCAGTAGTGGCGCTATTTGATGCCTTAGATACTTTAGAGGCACGTTTGGCAGACCAACGTTACTTAATAGGTAGCACGATAACTGAGGCGGATTGGCGTTTATTTACGACATTAGTACGTTTTGATGCGGTTTATGTCGGACACTTTAAATGTAATATTCGCCGCATCATTGACTATCCCAATCTTTGGGGTTATCTGCGTGATTTGTATCAAGTACCGGGTATTAAAGATACCGTAGATATGGATCATATTAAAGCGCATTATTACACTAGCCATGCCACTATCAACCCTACAGCTATCGTACCCGTTGGTCCTTTGATTGACTTTGATGAGCCGCATGAGCGGGCGCATTTATAGAGTGCTATTTGATAAAGTGCTGTTTGAGTTTTAGGGTAAGGCAATACAAACAAACCGTACCCGCTGCTTGATAGTAGCGGGTACGGTTTTTTTAATAAGCAAAAATATGTTGAAATTAAGCGTTATTTAGCTGTCTTGCTGCTTCTAATGCAAAATAGGTCAAAATACCATCAGCGCCAGCACGGCGGAAGCCAATGAGTGATTCTAAAATAACGGCATCAGTCAGCCAGCCGTTTTGAATCGCCGCCATATGCATGGCATACTCGCCAGAGACTTGGTATGCAAATGTGGGTACGCCAAAGGTGTTTTTGACTTCACGGATTAAGTCCAAATACGGCTGACCTGGTTTAATCATGACCATGTCAGCACCTTCATTAATGTCCATAGCGACTTCATGTAGCGCTTCAGCGCGATTACCAAAGTCCATCTGATATTGCTTTTTATGACCACCTTTTAAGTTGCCCGCACTACCGACGGCATCACGGAATGGACCATAGTAAGCGGAGGCATATTTTGCTGAATAAGCCATAATAGCCGTATTGAAAAAACCTTCTGCTTCCAAAGCATCACGCATGGCTTTGATACGACCATCCATCATATCACTAGGGGAGATGATATCAGCGCCAGCACGCGCATGGACGAGCGCTTGCTTAACTAATACTTCAACCGTTTCATCATTAATAACATAGCCTGTGTCATCCAGCAAGCCATCTTGACCGTGTGAGGTATAAGGGTCCAACGCCACATCGGTCATGACGACCATCTCTGGTACGGCGTCTTTGACCGCTTTTACTGCACGTGCAGTGAGAGCGTTTTCATCATAAGCAGACCTACCGTCAGGGGTTTTGAGTGAATTATCAATCACTGGAAAAATATCGATGGTCGTGACGCCTTCGCTCAACAAGTCTTTGGCGTGCTTAATGAGCAGGTCTATCGACAAGCGCTCAACGCCCGGCATGCTAGCGATTTGTTGGCGCTCGTTAGTGCCTTCTAATACAAAAACCGGCGCAATAAAATGCTTAGGATGTAGCTCAACTTCACGAATCATCGCGCGTATATTGTCGTTATAACGCAGGCGACGTAGACGAGTTTCGGGAAATTGGCGGTTAAAGGTATAAGTCATAATAGGTCCTTATTATATTTTCATTGGGTCATTGGGTCATTTGGTTGTTGTTTATAATATTATTATTTATTAGATAGCCGTTTAAAAGTAGCGCGAAATGTTGTGAGACTACTATAACCAAAAGCGGCGCTCAAAAGCAATCAGCCCCACCGAAGCGGCAGGGCTGATTGTGCGATATTTATCTATCATTACTTGTTTATCACTTACCTAGCAGGCGCTTAAGGTTCAATAATCTGCGTGACTGGTACTTGTTCAACAGGAGTTTCTTCAATCAAAACACCGACTGCTGCATCAGCATCGTTATCATTATCGATATCGACAATCGCAGTTGGTTCAAAGACAGCTGTCGTTGGCGAATTTGACTGCTTAATGGCAATGGCTTCTTGCACAGAAATTACCCGCGCTGAACTGGCGGCATCGATAGCGTAAGCGGCTTTTGCTTCAGCACTATTGCCAGGCGCTCTACCTAATTGTGCCACGTTGGTATATTGTGGTACTGGAATAATGGTTGGCACACCAAAATTAGCACCGCCACCAAGGGCCTGGTACAATTCAACTTGGCTAATAATTTTTTGTAGCTCTAAATCTAAAATCCCTTGCTGAGTTGAGAACAATGAGCGTTGAGCATCGAGTACGTCTAGGTAGTTGGATATACCGGCTTTAAAACGAGCGTCCGCAATTTGATAGGTTTGCTCGAAGTTATCTTGTAGACGGTACTGTGACTCAAGCTGCTCACCTAATGTTGCCCGCGTTGCAAGAACATCTGATACTTCACGAAACGCCGTTTGAATAGATCTCTCGTAACTGGCAAGCGTTTGTTCACGTTCGATTTTAGCCACATCATAGTTGGCATCCAAGAGTCCGGCATCAAAGAGGGGCACGCTGATACTTGGGCCAAATGACCAACCTACTGCGCCACTGCTAAATAAATCATTTAAACTATCACTACTCACGCCCACACTACTGGCAAGGCTAATTGAAGGGTAATAAGACGCGCGTGCCACTTCAATATTAGCACCAGCGGCTTTAAGATTATATTCCGCTTGTAATACATCAGGGCGATAGCGTAGTAGCTCGCTTGGTAGACCGGCACTAAAGATTTCTTGTGTGGTCACATTACTAACAGCAGGCGTTGGAATAAGACCGCCTGGAATGGGAGCACCTACTAAAAACTGTAGCGCATTACGTGAGGTTAAGATGCTGCTTTGCGCCCGTAGTACCGCAAGTTTAGCATTCTCAAGCGATGCACTTGACTGTAACGAGGGCAGTTTAGGATCGATACCGGCTTCAAAGCGCTTACTGGCAATGAATAGCGATCTTTCACGGCTCTCAACCGTCGCTTCTGCCAGTTTTAGCTGCGCTAAGCTATAGCTTAAATTAGCATAGCTTTGGGCAATATTACTAATTAAGCTAATTTGGGTGGCATCTTTTGCCGCAGTCGTTGCTAAGAAATTTTGCAATGCCTGCTCTTTTAGACTGGCAATTTTGCCCCAAAAGTCGAGCTCGTAGTTGGCTAAGCCCAATTGCACATTGTAACTATCGCCAGTTTGACTGCCGCCTATTGGACTGCTTTGACGCCGGCGAGAGTAGCCGGCGCTACCATCAATGGTGGGCAGATCACGAATATCAGTAATTCGATATTGAGCGCGTGCTTTTTCAATAGCCAAGCTGGCACTTTCAAAGTCTTTATTATTCTCAAGACCCAATGCAATAAGACCCTTCAGACGCTCATCACTATAAAAGTTCTGCCAGCGTTGACTGGCGAGACTGGCTTGCTGAGCATTACTGACCGTTTCCTTATCAAACGCACCATAGGTTTGTTCGATTGGAATGTTAGGTACCGCCAGCACAGGACGCATATCAGCTTTTGGGATAGTATTACAAGCTGCCATGCTCATCGCTAAGGCCGTTAGACCTAGTAGGCGACTGCTACCTTTGCGCAAGCGTGATAGAGCCGGTTGCGCAAAGGTAGCAGAGACCGCCACCGCTGCTGGGTTATTGGTAAACATTTTTTGAGTACTCATTATGTATTGCCTCCAAGGTTTGCAGGTTGATAATTATCAGAAGGCATTGGGTTGTGCGAGTCAGGCGTACCGTTGCTATCATCTTTATCGTTTGGTTTGTTGTTCTCGTATTTGTGCGGGAACGCACTACGTACCCAGATGTAAAACATCGGAATAAAGAAGATGCCTAAGAGTGTGGCGGTTATCACACCACCGACAACACTGGTACCGATAGCATTTTGACTGCCTGAACCTGGACCGTTTGCTAAGAATAATGGCACAACACCTAGTCCAAAGGCAAGCGAGGTCATAATAATAGGACGTAAGCGTTGACGCGCTGCTGTCATGACGGCCTCTGTGAGACTATAACCTGCCTCTTGGTGATCCCTCGCAAACTCGATAATCAAGATGGCGTTTTTGGCTGATAGCCCGACCACCGTGAGTAGACCGACTTGTAAGTAAATGTCATTGGAGAAGTCACGGAACCAAGTAAATAGCACCGCCCCCAATACCCCAAGTGGAATGACCAATAGTACTGAGAATGGAACTGACCAGCTCTCATACAGAGCAGCAAGACATAAGAATACCACTAAGATTGAGATAGCGTACAGCATCGGTGCTTGAGCACCTGACTTTTGCTCCTCTAATGATAGACCAGTCCATTCGTAACTGATGCCTTCTGGTAGCTGTTCAACCATGGCTTCCATGGCATCCATCGCTTCACCAGTACTAAGACCAGGGGCGGCGCTACCTTGGATATTCATTGACGCTAAACTGTTATAGCGCGTGAGACCCGGTGAACCGGTTTCCCATTTACTACTAGAGAAAGCATCAAATGAGATCATCTCGTTGCTGTCATTACGGACATACCATTTACCGATATCATCAGGATTGGTACGGCTACTAGGCTCACCTTGTACAAACACGCGTTTGACACGACCACGGTCAACGAAGTCATTGATATAACTTGACCCCCATGCGGTTGAAATCACGCTATTGATGTTTGCCATCGACAAACCATAAGCAGCAGCTTGTTCTTGGTTGATATCAATTTTAAGCTGCGGCGCATCTTCTTGTCCGTTTGGACGTACGCCGGCTACTTTATCGTTTTGAGCGGCCATACCGAGCAGCATATTGCGTGCCTCTAACAGACCTTCGTGCCCGACGTTACCGGAATCTTGGAGCATCAAGTCAAAGCCACTAGAGTTACCAAGCCCACTAATCGCTGGCGGTATAATATTAAAAACAGTCGCTTCGTTGATTTGGGTAAAGAAGTAACCCTGTGCACGATCAGAGACTGCCCGCGCTGTATTTTCTTCACCTTTACGATCTGCCCAGTCATTTAATTTTACGAAGGCAATACCGACGTTTTGTCCTTGTCCAACAAAACTAAAGCCCGCGATGGTAAACGCTGAAGCTACATTATCTGGTTCTTGACCACTATAATAAGCGCTCACTTTATCCAGTACCGCTTGCGTTTCATTCAGTGTCGAACCAGCAGGCAGTTGTACCGCGGTAAACATAATGCCCTGATCTTCTTCTGGTAAAAATGAGCCAGGAATACGCAAGAATACCACTGCCATAATACCGATAATCGCGGCATAAACAATCAGATACAGCCATTTAAAACGGAAACTTTTACCGACAAACTTTTCATAAGATTGACTGGTTTTGGTAAAAGAGCGGTTAAACCAACCAAAGAAGCCTTTTTGATTTTCGCTATTGCCTTTTTCATGGCTTTTACTACGTTTTAGCAAGGTCACACATAGAGCAGGGGTAAAGATAAGCGCAACTAGCGCCGACAGCACCATACTGGTAATCAAGGTAATGGCGAACTGACGATAGATTACCCCAGTTGAGCCGCCGAAGAATGCCATCGGGACGAATACCGCTGATAGGATAAGGGCGATACCCACAACGATTTTACTAATCTCACCCATCGATTGTATCGTAGCGTCTTTGATAGAGATATCTTGGTCTTCTTCCAATAACCGCTCGACATTTTCTACCACGACAATGGCATCATCAACCAACAGACCGATGGAGAGTACCATGGCAAACATAGTCAGTACGTTAATACTAAACCCTGCGATATACAGTACTGCAAAAGTACCCAGTAGTACCACAGGTACGGCAAGCGTTGGAATAATAGTCGCACGCCAGTTCTGTAAAAAGACGAACTTGTCTACTAAGTCAGGTGCGACTTTAACATCGTGGGTTGTACCATCTGATAAAATAAAAGTGAGTGGATTACCATGAGCATCGACTGCTAAGTGAATCTTGGTCGCGCGTCCTGCGACACTTTTACTGATGGCTTGCGCAGTCTCATTACGACCATTGCTATGCTGGTGTGCTTTGATATGAGTACCATCTATAAACACCCATTCAAGGTCTGAGTCTTTGATTAATAAAGCAAACAGTTGAATCAACTTATTACTGCGAAACCAACGCTGATATGCCTTATAGACAGTGTTGGGCTTACCAAAATAAGCTGGCAGATCACGCCAAGGACAGCCCACACGCATACGATAAAGCACACCTTCAACGGTTAGTCTAAGATTTCCTTTGTCATAGATATTAAGTTCTAGTAAGATAGGTCTTAGTCTTGTCCAGTGTTCATCTTTGAGCATTGTGCGAGGCATAGCGAACGTGATCTTTTGGTGTGAGAACTTAAAGATTACTTGTTCGCTATTTTTTTGTCATCAATTTATTCCCAATGTTCAACACGCCCTAATATAAAGCCTATAAAATTTGCTACAAACTTTACGGGCTGAAGCTTGCAGTAATTTAACAAATCTATAGTCTTTCTTAGGTGAATATGAGGAACTTGGGGTTTGTTGCAGCTGCTTACGCAGCGACTAATCAAGTTTTCGCAAGCCGTCTTGCAGGGCAATGCTTACGGTAGGTCATAAAACACTTTTATAGTTCAATCGTTCTCTTATTCGAAACCTCTTCCTTCACCAACTTCCTCGTGGGTGACACCGTCACGGATGTGGTAAATACGCTTGAAAGTGGGAATGATTTTTTCATCATGCGTGACTACGATGATGGCAGTCTCGAACTGCCGAGCCATGTCGTTGATGATGCGAATGACGGCCATAGCGCGCACACCATCAAGAGCAGCGGTTGGTTCATCCGTCAGAATCACCGGTGGCTGGTTGACTAATCCACGCGCAATGGCAACCCGTTGCTGCTCGCCACCGGAGAGTTGTGAGGGCATGGCTTGAGCTCGGTGATGCACATCAAGTGCCGTGAGTAACTCCAATGCCCTCGCTCGTGCCTTTGTATTTGAGATACCTGCGAGCATCGGTAGCAGGGCTACATTGTCAGTGACATCGAGAAATGGAATCAGGTAAGGGGATTGAAAGACAAAACCAATTTTGTCACGGCGCAAAGCGCGTAGATCACGAACTTTCCAACCATCGTCGTAGATGACTTCATCGCCTAACGTCATACGACCGGCGCTTGGAGCAATCACCGCGCCCAGACACTTTAACAGCGTGCTCTTGCCTGAACCAGAAGGGCCGATCAAGCCGACAACCTCACCTGGCGCAACCTGCATATTCACATCCTTTAAGGCGTAAACCGCCGTGTCACCTTTGCCAAAGCGCTTGCTTAGGTTTTCGATGAGTATTCCTTTTTTAGTCATTGGGTTATCCTATCGCTTCGGCCGGATCGACCTTGAGTGCCATACGAATGGCGATAATACTGGCAAGTATGCAAATTACAAGCACGGCAAAAAAACCAATCACGGAATCCATTGGCGTGAGCAGCACATACTTGGGAAACAGCGGTGCGGCGAAAGTGGCCGTGATCTTGCCAACCACGAAGCCAATCACACCTAGTGCAAGCGCCTGCTGCATGATCATCGCAGCGATAGTTCGGTTACGGGTGCCGATGAGCTTCAATACCGCGATTTCGCGGATTTTGTCCATGGTCAGCGAATAGATGATGAAAGCAACAATAGCCGCGCTAACAATGGCTAAAATTACTAGAAACATGCCGATCTGCTTAGCCGAGGTAGCGATTAGCTTGCCGACGAGGATGCCTTCCATCTGTGCCCGCGTGTAGACCGTTAAAAGCTTCCAGCGCTGGATGGATTCAGCTACTTCGTTCTGTGCATAGCCAGATTTCAGTGTGACCAGTACGGCATTGACGGACGAGTTGGTGCTCTGTGAAGCAATCACAGCATCTAGCAAACCCGGAACACCGGGACGATTAAAGGCTTGATTGGCTTCAGTGCGCCGCCGGCTTTGCCAAATGGCGTAGTTACTTTTGAGAAACTGGGCTTCTTGGGCATCCTTGAGCGGAATAAATACCATCGGGTCACCACTAGACGATACCATGCGCCGTGTTAGCCCCACAACAGTGTAATGATTGCGACGAATAGCTAGAGAATCTCCCAATTTAAAGCCGGTAGCGATGTCGGCCACCGCCTCGTAGTGACTGCGCGTGATTTGGCGGCCAGCAACGAGATAAGGAGGCCATCCAGGTGTGGCTCCCAACTCGCCAGGCGCAATGCCAACTACCATGGCACGTACATCACTCTCGCCCTTATGTACTTGTGTGGTTAGGTAGGTCACGTTCGCTGCTTCGGCGACGCCCGGCATGGCAAGGATGGTTCGATACACGTCATCGTTGATGCTAGACGACTCCGCATAGGGACCCAGTGTATCCTTTTGCACCACCCAAAGATCAGCGCCACTGTTATCGAGTAAGGCTTTGCCATCGTCCACCATGCCCCGGTAAACTCCGGCCATAACGAGGGTGACGCCGATCAGCAGACCCAGACCAATACCGGTAAAGACGAACTTTCCCCAAGCATGAAGAATATCGCGACCAGCTAAGCTGATCATGGTGACACTCCTGAAATGCGATCGACTACATGGATACGACTGCCCACCTTCAATGCCTCTTCGCTATAGGTTACGACTTGGTCACCTTTGTTGAGCCCTTCGAGCACCTGCACATAGCCATTGAGGTCGAATGCACCGAGCTTGATTGGGGAAAAATGCAGATCACCATTCACTATCTGCCAGACACCGACCTTGTCCCCCTCACGCTGGACGGCAGCGTTGGAGATAAGAGGAACGACCGGGAGCGCCGGTAAGTCAACTGTGACTTCTGCCAGTTCGCCTATTGACGGCAAAGGGTCCGGTTGATTATCGAAGGTCACCTTGGCGAGCATCTCCTCGGTTACCGCGTCGGCCTTGAGCTCCACACGCAGCACGCTACCTTTCAAGGTTTGGCCGCTGCGCGAGCGCAGGACGATACGAGTCGGTAAGCCTGCAGCTAACCCCGATGCATTGATTTGGTCGAAACGCGCATTGATCCATAAACTTTTGGGGTCTATTACCTCTACCACTGCCTGCCCTGCGACGATCGTGGTGCCGGGATCAGCATCGCGCACGGCAACCACCCCATCGACCGGCGCGACTAGGCGTAGATTACTTCTCTGCGCGATGAATCCTTCGAGGTCGGAGTGTGCTCGAGCAAGGTCTGCCTGAGCGACGGATAGGTCAGCATTAGCGATCTGTAGTTCCTGTTTTTTTGTGGCGACGCTCTCCTCACTGACCGCTTGCACAACCAATAATTGCTCATAGCGATTTAACTGTGTTTGCGCGTAGGCTTGCTGAGCTCTTGACTCTTGTAACACCGCTTCTGCTCGCTTGAGCACAGATTCTTGCGAGCGCACCTGATCATCGAGATCGACTGTCTCCATCCCACCAAGTATTTGTCCCGCTTTTACTTGATCTCCCACTTGCACATCCAAGCTCTTAACGCGACCTGCAAATGTCGGTCCAATCTTATAGGTATAACGTGACTCTACTGTGCCAATGCCGAACAGTGCTGGTCTGATTGCGCCTGACTTCACACTTTCTACTGTCACCGCGACAGGGGCGAGCGGCCCTGATCGTAGACCGACATAAATGAAGAGTGCTAGCAACGGAATGATGACGGCAAGTAGCGCCAAAGTTCGTCCTTGTATGGGCAACTTCTTCATTGAGCACCCCTTATGCCACGCATGTAAATCGCAAAAACTCGCGGTGCATCGCGTTGCATACGGCGGACATCACCTACCAACATCGATTGCATCACCAAACCTTGGATGGTACCAATAAATAGTGTTGCCGCCGCTTCACTATCAAGGGATGATGAAAGCTCGCCGCTGGTCTTACCTTTGTCGATAAGATGATGCAAGCGTTCGCCGTAACGCTGAATCAAGGTTTGCACCATACACTTGGCTGGTGTCGATTCGGCACGCTGAAGTTCTCCAAAAATCATTCTCGGTACACCGGGATGCTCGACCACGAACTCGATATGACTCATGAACATCGCTTTCATAGCCAACAAAGGCGACTCAATTCCTTCTGTAGATTTATCAATTCTAGCCAGTAGGCGCTCTGCTACCCATTCCATGACCGCTTGCCAAATTGCTTCCTTGTTCGGGAAATGCCGAAACAGCGCCCCTTGAGTCAAGTTCATGTGTTTAGCGATAGCTGCAGTAGTAATCTTGCTTGGGTTTTGTGTACCGGCGAGCTCCACGACAGATTCGATAGTTACGGCACGGCGTTTATCGGCCGGTAGATTTTTTGAATGGGAATCCATGAGCACTCCTGATAAGATAGTAATCAATTACTATCTTATCAGGAGTGCTTTATTAAAGCAAGGAATAAGTCCATATCCAACACACTCGTCAACATCAGGCGTCAGCAATGGGTTCAATATTTTTATTTCCTATTTTTTGATAAGGCTTTTGATAATCTCTTAGAGTCACGCAAAGCTGTAATGGATTCGCTAGCTAAGAATTTCAAAGCTTAGTCCGCAAAGGTTTTTTTAATATTTCAAGCAGTCAGCTGTAACAACACCTCTAGTAATTCAGTTGTAATACAAGGGCGTGTTGAACATTCATAATTTCAGCCAGATATAAGCGCAAGCGAGAGCTACTGTATTCTCATAACTCTGCTTGAGCTTATCAAATCTGGTGGCAACCGCCCTATACTGTTTTAGCTTAGCAAAGGCGTTTTCTACTAGATGCCGTGCTTTATACAAATCCCAGTCCATATGGTCGTTAGAGGACTTAGTGTTTCGTTTTCGAGGGATATTATCCCAGCTCCCTGCTTGCTTGATGTATTCTCGTAGCGTCTCAGAATCATAGCCTTTATCGGCGCATAGAATGTCTGTATCGCTTAAATCTATCTTATCAATTAAGTCTGGTGCTAACTTAACGTCATGGGTAGTGCCATCCGATAGAATAAAGGTGATGGGGTTACCATGAGCATCGACTGCTAAGTGAATTTTGGTGGCGCGACCTGCCACACTCTTACTGATGGCTTGCGCCACTTCATTACCCCCGCTACTGTGCTGATGCGCTTTAATATGAGTACCATCTATAAACACCCATTCAAGGTCTGAGTCTTTGATTAATAAAGCAAACAGAGCAATCAACTTATTGCTGCGAAACCAACGCTGATATGCCTTATAGACAGTATTGGGCTTGCCAAAGTAAGCGGGTAAGTCGCGCCAAGGACAGCCAACACGCATACGATACAACACGCCTTCAACGGTTAGTCTAAGATTTCCTTTGTCATAGATATTAAGTTCTAGTAAGATAGGTCTTAATCTTGTCCAGTGTTCATCTTTGAGCATATAGTAAAACCTTTCTAAAAATGTTATAAATTAAATCAACCAAACCATTATCATCACAAATAACCATGACTTATTCACTAGATTTTCGCAAACAAGTTCTCAAAAGCTTAGATGACGGCATGACCTATGCTCAAGCGGTTGAGTTTTACGATCTTAGCCCAACCACCATACAGAACTGGAAGAGACGTATCCACAGTAAAGCAACAAGACAAACCAAGCCTCATAAAATAATAGATGACGTTTTACTCAATGATGTTAAAGAATATCCTGATGATTACCAATATGAGCGAGCCCGTCGACTAAACTGTAGCTCAACAGGCATTCACAGCGCCTTAAAAAGGCTGAAGATTAGCAAAAAAAAAGACCTTAGAGCATCCCAAAGCCTGTCCAATCAAGCGAGCAATCTATCAGAGTAAGCTTACGTCCTACATCAAAGATGGGTTTCCCATTGTATACATGGACGAGAGTGGCTTTGAGCATGAAACCATGCGTCCTTATGGTTACGCGCCTATTGGCAGTCCTTGCATCGACAGCTACAATTGGCAAGCCAAAGCTAGAACCAATGTCATTGGTGCTTTATATGGCAAAGTGCTGTTTGCACTTGATTGCCTTAAGACTAACATCAATGGAGACATATTTTATGGCTGGTGCAAAAACATACTAATTCCAAGTCTTAAAACTAAGTGCGTGATCGTTATGGATAACGCGAGCTTTCACAAACGAGTAAAAAAACTGCTTAATAGGCACGGTCATCGATTATTATTTCTACCACCATACAGCCCTGATTTAAATCCTATTGAGAAGAAGTGGGCTCAAGTAAAGTTTCTACGGCAAGGATGGATGGAAAACGACTTATCTAAATTGTTTTATGATATTCATCCAAGGCATAACTCTTTTGTAGTGAATTGACTATAGTACGAGGCATAGCAAACGAAGTCTTTTTTGTGTGAGAACTTAAAGATTACCCGTTCGCTATTTTTTTGTCATCAATTTATTCCCAATGTTCAACACGCCCTAACTTAGAGTAGACCTATTACTTAATAAAGACTTAGTTTCACGTGAAACAATCCTTTTAGTGTCAGAACAGCTTTTTAACTTTAAGCTGGGTTTGCTTTGACGTACTGACGGATTTGTTCAGCGACCAGCTCAGCCTTATTATCTAAAATCACCACGTACTGTGGCAAATCCTCTAGCCCTTCTGTATGGGCAGGACGTGCAATGTCTATTTGTCCAATAGCTTCAATAATAGTCTCGGCAAATTTAACCGGCAGCGCTGTCTCCGCGCAAATGATAGTTTCGCCGTCTCGTTGTAACTCTTTAGCCACTTTGATGCCATCAGCGGTATGTGGATCAACCAGCTCACCTTGTTGCTCATAGAGCGCTTTTATAGTTTGCAGACGGTCACTATGGGTAGATTTACCCGCAGCAAAGCCATAACGAGAATTGACCGCTTCCATCAGATCAGACAAATCAAAACCCTGACCTGACTTCACGCCTTCAAATAATTCATGAACCCGTGCACTGTCTTTATCTAGCAGTAGATAAACAAAACGCTCAAAGTTGGACGCTTTAGAGATATCCATTGATGGGCTGGAGGTTATATGAGTTTGATCAGTCGGACGCGGCTGATAGGCCCCTTTATTGAAAAAGTCATTGAGCACATCGTTTTCATTGGTAGCGACTATTAAACGTCCAATCGGCAACCCCATTTCGCGGGCAATATGTCCAGCACAAATATTACCAAAGTTGCCTGATGGTATGCTAAAGCTAACCTGCTCATCATTGCTTGTTGTTACTGCGAAGTAAGCTTTAAAGTAATAAACAATTTGCGCTAATATGCGTCCCCAATTAATAGAGTTAACCGTTCCTAAATTGTAGGCCGCTTTAAATTCAGCATCTTGCTGCAAAACTTTGACAATATCTTGGCAATCATCGAACATACCATCAATAGCAATATTATGGATATTATCATCAGTCAAGCTATACATCTGCGCCCGTTGAAACTCACTCATTTTGCCATGCGGTGACAGCATAAAGATTTCAATATTGTCTTTACCTCGTAGCGCATATTCCGCCGCACTGCCGGTATCACCACTGGTCGCACCAATAATGGTAATACGCGCCTCTTTTTTCTTCAGCACATATTCAAAGGCATTGCCTAGAAATTGCATCGCGACATCTTTAAAGGCTAAAGTAGGACCATTAGATAAGCCTAAAATGTGAATATCATTTTCAAGCTTGCGAACAGGGGTAATCTCAGCGTTGCCAAATATCTCAGTAGTATAAGTACGTTCAATAATATCTTGTAAATCAGCAGCAGGGATATCAGTGGCAAAACGTTGCATAATTGCCATCGCAAGCTCTGGATAGCTGAGAGTGCGCCATTCATCAAGTACAGCTCTATCAATATGCGGATAATGCTCAGGCAGCATTAGGCCACCATCAGGAGCAAGCCCCATTAATAGCACATCACTAAAGTCCATTGGCTCAGTTTGACCACGGGTACTAATATATTTCATAGCGCTTTCCTACCTACAATGATTTTATTTTAACGGTATCTTTCCTAAATTAAGCTATTTTATGTAGCAGCGCATAATAAAAGCCGTCGCCACTCTCACTATCAATTGGCAAACATTGACGCCCGATTTCTTGAGCAATACCCCAACTGCATTCTTCGGTGAATTCGATAGCAGTAGCATCGGTATGATGGTTTAAAAATGCTTGCATTTGTTCCACGTTTTCTTGCTTTAATATCGAGCAGGTTACGTAAAGCAAATAACCACCGACTTTCAATTGCGGCCATAGATTGTCTAATATCTCTTCTTGTAATGACGCCGTTTGATCCACGTCTTCTTCTGTACGTAAAAGACTGATATCAGGATGGCGACGAATTACGCCAGTAGCGGTACAAGGTGAATCGAGTAATATAGCGTCAAATACGGGTTCGTTTTTATCTACTTTTTGCTTTTTAGATTCCTGGATGCCCTGCCATCTTGTCGCATCAGCACAGACGACATTAAGCTTAATTTGCTCAGAGTGTTCTAAATGTAGACGCTCTAAATTTTCATGAATGCGACCAATACGCGGGGCTTCATTATCAATAGCCGTTAGTTTAATCGCACGACTACCCGACGAATCAGTCTTATCACCGCTTTCATTTTCACTAGGTTTCACATGAAACAATGAGGACTGCTTGTCTGCATTTAACAGCTCTAACCAATGGGCAAGTTTACCACCAGGGGCGGCGCAAGCATCTAAAATATGCAGCTCGGTATTGCTGGTTTGATTAGCATCGCCATTGTTATCATTAATAGCATCAGCATTTACCTTATTTATAAGCGCTTGGTGAATCAGTGGTGCAGCAAGCTGAGCATGCATATCTTGCACACTAGCAGCACCTTCCGCAAATGAGGGTAAACCACTAACGGCTGTAGTTTGCTCTAAACGTAACGCTTGGGTTGTTATAGTAGTATCGGTTTTATCGGTCAGATTTGACAGTTGTAAACCACTAACCACTTCGACCAATTCGGCTTCAACATCTGCTTGTTCTAGCGCTTGTTGATAGGCGTCCACAGTATTAATAGTAGTATTCACTCGTAAAAACATCGGTGCGGGCTGACGCAATCCTTGAGTTAATGCTGAGTATTCCTCACTCCAATCTTGCTTGAGCTGATAGGCGAGCCAATTAGGCAAGCTGTGGTTTTTATCGCATTTCTTACGGAATTTGTTAGTATTTTTAACGACTTTACGTAAAATAGCATTAACTAAGCCAGAGGCATGGGCAAAATCAATTTCTTTAACGGCCTCTACCGTTTCATGAATCGCCGCGTGGTCAGCCACTTCCAAGTATAATAGCTGAGTTAATCCCACTTGGATGGTAGTGCGCACCTCAATCTCATCGATATTGTTATCTGCTAAAGTATCAAGTAGGCGCTCAAGAGCATACCACTGGCGTAAGGTGGTCAATAATAGCGCATGTGCAAAGCCCTTATCACCCTCGTGTAAACTGTTTAACAAAGGATCAAGTACACTCGATAATGACTGGCCATTTTGGATGGCAAGCAAGGTACGAATGACGCGTACACGCACACTACCAACCATCTTAAGATTGCTTGAAGGCTTGTTTTTATTATTTCTAGACGCGGTTGCGGGTTGTCTCATATTACTTAATTTCCTGTGCCTATTATGGCGTCTGTGTTTACTTATTATAGTCAGTTCAACATTAAAGAGAGGCGTTTGTTTATAACAAATAGCAACGTGCCACTGGTATAAACTTTTCTAGCGTGCGGTTCGCAAGCGTGCTTCGAGCCTGCAAAACGTTTGTTACAGTAGCATCCCAGTGGCCCAGTAACTTTGTATCGTTTTTAAATTAAATCGAATATAGTTCGTCTTATTAGTCTGAATTATCAGTGAATTGGTCGCCATCATTAAGCTGATTGCCATGACAGATTTGCTCGGCAGTTACTGGCTTGCTACCGGCAAATTGTAATTTGGTTATCGCTAAGGTGCTGGCTTGCTGATTTATGTTGTCTACTTGCTGTTTGTCTTTACCGCACGCAACCAAAATAGCCTTGCGTCCGACACTGATAACGGTTCCGACAGGTTTAGTGGTTTGCTGGGTCGTATTAACAGGTAGGCTGGCTAAAATCTTAACACGTTGTCCCTCTAAAAAAGTATAAGCGCCCGGCCATGGGGTTAGTCCGCGGATTTGCCTTTCAATTACAGTAGCCGATTGTGACCAGTCAATAGCGCCTTCTGTTTTGATGAGCTTTTCAGCATAATTAGCCTCATTGTCATCTTGGGTGATAGCCTGCGTTTGATAATAATTTAGGTCTTGTAGCACGGTGCTGATAGCAGTCGCGCCTAACTCTGCCAGCTTATCATGGAGACTGGCGGCACTGTCATCGGCTTCAATAGCGCAGCTAACTTTATGCAACATATCGCCAGTATCTAACCCTTTATCCATCTGCATAATGGTAATACCCGTCTGAGTATCTCCGACTAATAATGCCCTGTGAATGGGCGCCGCGCCGCGCCACCGTGGTAATAAGGAAGCGTGAATATTCAAGCAGCCGTAAGTAGGTGTGGTCAAAACCCCAATAGGCAATATCAGCCCGTAAGCGGCAACGATCATCACGTCCGATTGATAAGTTCTCAAGGTTTGTCTGGCAGCAATACCGGAACTGCTAGACTTTTTAAAGGTATCGGGTTGTTCAACAGGAATGTCATGAGCCAGTGCGACTTGTTTAACGGCAGAGGCTGATAGTTTTTGACCGCGTCCCGCCTTACGATCCGGCTGGGTATATACCGCTACAATATCTATATTGAGCGCGTCTTGTTGGCTGATTAACGCCTCAAGGCTTATAGCTGCAAACTCAGGGGTACCCGCAAAAACCACTCGCAATCGGCTGGTAGCTTGCGGGTTCTGAGTAGTGGGGGCGGTAGATAAGTCGGAAGAGGAAGCAATTATAGTCATAGCAGCGTATTATGTATTATTAATCCACCTATTATAGGTGAGTTTACGGCGTTGTGCCATGATTGTAATAGCGCTTGATAGGAGTCGATAATGATAAAGCTTATCTTTATTATAGAATAGGTATGAATGATGAGCGCTTTGTAATAAGTTCACTATATTTTGTTATACCGATATAGGATCATGCATCCATGCAACAGTTTCAGTCTCTACAACGCTTGCTGTTCTTTTATACCCTGACGCTAATAATCATGTTGTCGTTATACTATGTGGTGATGTTTCTTGACCTCAAAACGCACAGTAAGCAGCATACGCTAAGTATCTTTAATTCTTTACAGTATGAGCTTATTGAGCAGGCTGAACCCACCGATGCGGACATTGAGAAAATATTACAGAAGCCTATTTTTCAAGATATCAGTTATCAGCTGGTTTTTATGCTGCCGTCTGGTCAGACTTACGTCCATCGTTATACCCGTCCTCATGAGGCTGAATTTACTACCGTTAACTTCCCTACCCTTGCTTCGCCGTTCGTCAATAGTAATAGCGCCTATACCCTTAATAACAGTGCTTTAGCAGGCACTATCAAGCTTGAAAGTGGTCATCAAGTATACACGGTACTGCGCCATCAACCGCCTGAAATAAATTGGATCTTTTATCGTTTTTGGCTGCCATTAATGACGGCGATTATACTCTTTATCATCGCACTACTTTACATGCTCAACCGTCGTACCAATTGGGAACAGCTGTTACTCTATACCGATAACTTGAACAGCGCTGCGAAAAAGGCTTACACACCGCCACCATTTATTGAAAAAAAAACGACCGCTGATTTTTTACGCTTAGGGCATGCCCTTAGTCGTATCAGTTATCAGCTACATAATAATAATCGACGCAGTAAAACGCTCAACCATCGGCTTGAGCGCTTGGTCGATCAGGCACCGCTACCTATGCTGATGGTAATGCGTCACGGGCAGGTCAGCTTTTTTAATCAGCGTTTCGAGCAAGTATTTGCCACCTCATTCCAGCCTAATGCAAATTATCAACTGACTGACTTTGTCACTGGTAACGATGAATCGACCCAACTCCTGCTACAGGAACTATCCACCCAGCGTGTCACCCGTACGCTATTGGTCTACGGCATAGCGAACAAGCAAGCCTATCAGCTACATATCACTCCTTGGTTCGGCGAGCATGGACAAGTTCATGGCTTTACCGTGCTCCTCAATAATGTCAACGATTTTGTCAATCAGACTGAGATCTTACAACAACAAAACCAGCAGCTACAACGACAGCTTAGCGAATTTAGCCAGCTTAGATCTGTCATTGGTCACGAGCTACGCCCACCGTTAGATGCCATTATTGGCATACTTGAACAGATAGATACTAAGACTTTAACGGCTGAGCGGCATGAAGTACTGACCACGTTAACGCAGTCTAGTCACTCTATGCTAGCGATGCTCAATGACATGCTAGATATAGCAAATATAGAGGCAGGAAAAACTCATATTATTAATGAGCCTGTAGATATTTTTAAACTGGGACAACATGTTAGTCATTTAATGACAGACAATACACGTCGGCAAGGACTTGAGTTACTGTATTTTTTTGCACCCGATTGTCCACGCTATATCGATACGGATAGCACTCGTTTGCGTCAAATCTTACTTAATTTATTAGATAGCGCCATACAATTTACTACCTCAGGTTATGTCGCACTTGTCATCGAACCTGTTACCATTAAAAATCGGACACAAACACAGGAACAAAAAGAGGAAGGCGGATCAACGTTTGGCGCTCATGATATCAAAGCTCATAATGTCAAAAAAGACAACCCGCAACATTGGGTTCGCTTTAGCATACAAGATACAGGAATAGGTATAGTGCCTGCTAGGCAACAGCAGTTGCTTGATTATTTTAATAAAACCAATAACCAAACCAGCCAGCAATTCGCTGATATCGGACTGGCCTTGGCTACTTCTAATAGTTTCGCTCAGTTATTAGGCGGATTTATTGAGCTTGACAGTACCTTTGATAACAACCGCTCTAATGAAGTTAGCACCTTTATGCTCTACCTACCCTGTCGCCGTCCCAGTTATCAACCGGTATATCATTTCAATACTAACTTGACTCACATTCACCTTATCGCGGTCGTCGACCAAACACTTTTCGCCACCAATCTGCGACGTCTGTGTCACTATTTATCAATACCTGCCACTATTTATACTGCTGTAGACATAGCGAGCAGTCAACAGCTAACCAACCAGCTGGCGCAAAACATACAAACGCTGGCGCCTATATTACTTTTAGATTATGAATATTATGAGATCAGTACTATAGCGTTATCTGAGGACTCAGAAGATAGCAATAGTAGGATAACTCCTAAAGAAATGAGTCATAACGAAGCAAACCATACAGAAGCAAACCATACAGAAGTAAATCATAAAAAAACAAACTATAAAAGTACAAGCGACAAAGCAGCGACTAATACTAACGTCCGGGAAGTGTTAGACAGTCTATTGAACCGCTCATCGTTACCCAAGATACTCCTTAGCATGAAGCCTGAGCGCAGTATACCTTCTACGCTACTGGCTCAGTTTGACGGTTTTTTAAGCAAACCCTTAGATAGCGCCTTATTGCTATCCGAGCTGCTGCGCCTAACACAACCAATAACACAGAAAAAAAACAATAAAGGTGCTGAATCAGCAACAGCGCTAAACAATCCTATAGAAGAAGTATTAGCACCGCTGATTTTAGTAGTAGAAGATAGCCCAACCAATCAAAAAATTACCTGCAAATTATTAAGTAAATTGGGCTATCGCAGTATGGTGGCAGAAGATGGTCAGCAAGCTTTAGATCAGCTACAAGTTCAGCGCCAAGAAATTGCACTAATCTTAATGGACTGCCGAATGCCCGTTATGGATGGCCTGCAGGCCACCCAAGCTATTCGCGCACAAGGGGATGACATTCCTATCGTGGCGCTCACTGCGAACAATACTGAACAGGATCGTGAAGATTGTTTTGCGGTAGGAATGGATGAGTTTTTATCCAAACCTATTGATAAAAATAAACTACAAGCCGTTTTACAACACCTAATTAAAGCTTAATAGACAGCTTAAAGCCTATCTATAGTCAGTAATAAATAAGATAGGTACACACTTAATTCCGCATAACTGATAAAAAATTTTCTAGCTTGCTGTATGACTGCGTCACTTCAGAGGCTTCGAAAATTTCCCCCAGCCATACTGTGTCTGTTTTAAAGTAACTCAACCATACTAACAATCTACCCGTATTAATAAGGGCTATTATGCCAGCGGTCTTATTCACTACTCTATAAAACTTTTTATTTTATAAAGTTACTTCATAAAGCCGTTATCTGCTAAAAAATCCTCAGTAATAGGGCTTTGCAGGCTGGGCGCATTCATGGTTCCGGTTTGCGATTTATTTAATAGACGCTCTAAGTAGCGTGCCACAATATCTACCTCAATATTGACCTTGCTACCTAACAGCCAATGCTTGGCAATATTGGTAACCTGCGCCGTATGCGGAATGATATTCAAACAGACGATATTGTCCCGTACCAGATTGGTCGTCAGACTGATGCCATCAAGCGTGATAGATCCCTTAGTCGCCGTATAATGCGCCAACTCTTGCGGTAATTCGATTTCGATATAAATAGAGCGCGCATCTTTTTCAAGCTTACTCACGACGCCGACCCCATCAACGTGTCCAGCGACAATGTGCCCACCAAAGCGGGTGGTCGGTAGCATGGCTTTTTCTAAATTGACCACATGACCTGATTTTAAGTCCTCTAGTGCAGTACGGGCAATAGTTTCACGTGAAACATCAACAGCATAATAATTACTACCCAAATCCACTACGGTCAAACAAATACCATTTGAAGCAATAGAATCGCCTAATGACACATCGCTGAAGTCCAAATCATCAGATTCAATTACCAAGCGAATATCACCACCAACTGGCTGCATGGCTTTAACTTTACCCACACTTTCGATAATTCCTGTAAACATATGACCCTCTTTTTCTTGTTTAGTGATAACTATCAACATTTTATAACTGATTATTTGTGTTAACTGCTTATTAGCATAGCACTACATTCGTATATCAATAACAAAATCTATCAATCATGACTATTGGCTATCCTAGCAATCTACTGTTGCTAAATTATTTAACTGAGTGAAGTACTATACTCAATTGGATTTTATGGCACTTTTCGTATAATAAGTAGAATATTTAAGATAAGCTGTGGATAACTAAGCATTATCTGCACTCTTTCACCTTAGGAACCCTTGTTTCAATAAAGTTATCCACAAGCTATCCACTTATTAGTACATAAAGAACTAGATATAGGGATATCTCGTTAAAGTAATGATTAATAAAGGATTATCCCGAAAGCACTTCAATTATTAGCCATTTATAAGTTTCATGTGAAACGTAGTTATGAAAAGTTATACACAGTTTCATGTGAAACCTCATTTGAAGCCCCCTAAAATGACCTAGTTATCCACATTTATTACAGAAACTGAAAACACTTTGGATAACTAAACACTTATACACAGATGATTTTTATATTTTAAAAGTCTTTAGAGTGGCAGCAAAGTAAGTTTTAGGTCAGTACCCACTTGCTCATGGCTATGATAGTCAAAGCGCAACTGCTGCGCTAAAGATAGCGGATTAAAATCAACCATTGCTCGTGCTTGCGCACCCAATAGACAAGGCGCTTGATAAACAATAAGCTCATCTACCAGCTGTTGGCTTAAAAAGCTCCCCGCAACAGCAGCACCCGCTTCTATCAATACATCATAACAATGATGCTCGCTTACCAAAGATTTTAGCAGCGCCATCAAATTATCCTCACGCCAATAAAGCGTATCGGCACGCCGGCACAGTTGATAATCGGATTGTAAATCATGGGCTAAGCGTGCGCGTCTATCGAGTACCACCACTATAGGGCCAGGCACTTGCTCAGGGGATACAGTTAACTGCGTAGAACGCACATTTAGCTGTGGATTGTCTGCTATAACCGTTGCGCTGCCAGTAATAATAGCGCCACTTTGCGCACGCAGCTTTTGTACATCTTCGCGCGCAGCCGCTGAGGTAATCCACTTTGACTCCCCTGTCGCCATCGCAGTACGACCATCAAGGCTGGTGGCAATCTTGAGCCGTACATAAGGCATTTGCGTGCGCATAGCCTTCAAAAACCCTTGATTTAATGCTTCCGCTTGAGCGTTTAAGGTTCCCACTGTAACCGCAATGCCAGCCTGCTCTAATAAACGAACCCCGCGACCAGCCACTTGTGGATTAGGATCAAGACCTGCAATCACCACGCGCGTGATACCTACATCAATGAGTGCACGAGCGCAAGGCGGCGTTCGCCCCGTATGACTACAGGGCTCCAAGGTTACATAGGCCGTCGCACCCGCTGCTTGCGTTCCTGCATCTTTGAGTGCGAACACTTCGGCATGCGGCTGCCCCGCTTGCGGATGAAACCCTTGTCCCACTATCTCTCCTGCTTTTACTAGCACACAGCCTACTGCTGGATTAGGCCGCGTAGTATATAAACCGTGCTTCGCTTGCTCAATAGCGAGCATCATAAAATAGCGGTCTTGAGCATCTTGGGCGTGATTTAATGTTGGCATAAAGGGAGTACACTTAATAAAAAAGTAGATAATGATGGCTATAGTTAACCCAATTTAGAAACGGCGCAACGTTACTGGGCTACTGGAATGAATTTTTTGCAGGCTCGAAGCACGCTTGCGAACAGTACGCCAGAAAAATTTATACCAGTGGCACGTTGCTACAAGTAACTCTCTTTTATATTGAATCGACTCTATATATCGTTAATCGTCACTTTTCTCTGATGGACGAATATTAGCAATTTCTTGATGAAAGGCATCGATATCTTGAAAGTCACGATAGACACTGGCAAAGCGGACATAGGCGACATCATCAAGGGTTTTTAGCTCACTCATGATGATTTCACCCAGCACTTTGCTGCTAATCTCGCGCTCGCCCATTTGCCTTACCCTCTTCTCAATACGGCTAATCATCGCCTCTTGCTCATCAATAGTGATCGGGCGTTTTTGTAGCGGTAGTAGGATAGAGCGGCGCAGTTTTTCATTATCGTAAGGCTCGATTTTGCCACTTGATTTGATAATCCGTGGCATGACCACTTCTACCATCTCAAAGGTGGTAAATCGCTCTTGGCAGCCGCTGCAAAGTCGTCGCCGGCGTACTTGTGCACCTTCAGCGGCCAGACGTGAGTCAATAACTTTTGTCTCTGACGCATTACAATAAGGGCAATGCATACCATTTTCCTTGTGTTCACACTGAGAGCTGTGGTGATAACAGTAGAGGGAATTCTTTAGATGCTTTCTTTTGAATACTTATTTTCAATAGTTTCTTTAAAATGATTTCTTTTAAATACTTTTTTTTAAATACTTTGTTAGCAGGTTTAGCCCATTATTTACCAATACAAAAACTACCAAAAATCTTGCCTAATAAGTCATCTGCGCTAAATTCACCGGTAATCTCACCTAAGCTAATTTGCGCTTGGCGTAAGCTTTCAGCCACTAACTCCCCTGCGCTAAACACTGTTAATTGCTCATGTGCCTCTGCTAGATAATCAGCGGTTCGCCTTAATGCATCTAAGTGGCGTGTACGTGCAATCAAGCTATTCTCAGGGGGGTGAAATCCTACCTTAGCACATAAAGCCTCAATTAAATTTTCGATACCAGCACCTGTTTCACATGAAACAGGCACTTGCTCATATCTCTGATTTTTCATCTGAGTTTGAGAGGTAGCAGTGATATTGTTGGCTATATTACTATTCAAGTTGTCGCTCAATAAGTCGCTTTTATTGGCAATAATCAATAAACGCTTAGCCTCTGGCAACTCGCCAAATAGCTGTTCTGCTAGCTGTAGGGGTGTGCCATTGTCCTCGATATCACGAGTAACATCATAGACCATTATTAATATATCGGCCTGTTTAATAGCAGTGTGGGCACGCTCGATACCGATACGCTCTACGGTGTCTTCCGTATCACGCAAGCCTGCAGTATCCGTTAAATGTAGCGTTAAACCATTCAATACTACCGTTTCTTGCAATGTATCTCGGGTAGTACCTGCCACTTCGGTGACGATAGCTCGCTCTTGACCTGCTAGACGGTTGAGCAAACTAGATTTACCCGCATTAGGTCTCCCTGCTAATACCACGTGAATGCCGTCGCGTAATAGCTGACCTTGTTTGGCAGTTGCTAATACTTGATCAATTTGTGCTTGGGTCTGCTCAAGCTTATTCTGAATCACCCCATCTGATAAAAAGTCCACGTCCTCTTCATCGGGGAAGTCAATCGCCGCCTCAACATGCAAACGCAGATGGATTAGCTGCTCTAGTAACTGATTAATCTTTTGCGAAAACTCACCGCTTAATGAGCGTATGGCGCTACTGGCAGCGGCGGCGCTGGTCGCATCAATAGCATCAGCAATAGCTTCTGCTTGTACCAAGTCTAATTTATCATTATCAAAAGCGCGATAAGAGAACTCTCCAGCACCAGCTTGCCGCGCGCCTAACTCAAAGACTCGCGCTAGCAACTGACTCTGTAATATCGTACCGCCATGACCCTGCAACTCAATCACATCCTCACCAGTGAATGAATGCGGCGCTTTAAAATACAGTACCAAACCTTCATCAATGACCGTACCATCCGCCTGATAAAAACGGCAGAAGCTGGCCAATCGAGGCGTGAAAGCCGACTTACCCGTTAGCTGACAAGCAATAGCATATGCCTTTGCCCCTGACAGACGAATAATACCTACCCCACCACGGCCCAGCGGCGTTGCAATAGCGGCAATCGTGGCTGGTCCAGAGGAACTAGATAGTTCAGATATATCAGCTGGCGGTGACGACGTTGCGATAGAATCCACACTTACTCTCAATAGCTAAAACTCCATTATAGACGGCTCAGACTGGCCTGACAAAGCAAACTTTATATAACGGTATTTGGCATTTTTATACTTAAGTTTGATAACTATAAAACGGTAAAATATTGCGTAAAAAAACCACCGCTTAAGCGATGGTTTTTTTGATCATTAACCTAATTAGCTATTAATCAATTAGACAATCAATTAGTCAAGAACCTTAACAGTACGCAGCTTCTGTTCCTCTTGAACTTTTTTATTGACGATATATTGATGGGTCATACTAAACAAGTTATTCACCGTCCAGTACAATACCAGACCTGCAGGGAAGAACAGCATGAAAGCGGTAAAGATAATCGGTAAAAACTTCATTACTTTTGCTTGCATGGGATCAGTTGGCTGCGGGTTTAGCTGCTGCTGAACAAACATAGAAGCGCCCATTAGCAGTGGCAAAATAAACCAAGGATCCATCGCTGACAAATCCTGAATCCATAATATCCATGGGGCATGGCGTAATTCGACACTTTCAACCAGTACCCAATACAAGGCTAAAAAGATAGGCATTTGCATTAGAATAGGCAAACAACCCGCCATTGGATTGACCTTTTCTTCCTTGTAGATACCCATCATTTCTTGCGACATCTTCATCTTATCGCTGCCGTGCTCTTCTTTAAGCGCTGCTAAACGCGGTGCAATAGCACGCATCTTCGCCATCGAATAGTAGCTCTTATTAGAGAACCACATCAAGGCAAATTTAACTAAAACTGTCAAACCAATGATTGACCAGCCCCAGTTGCCAATGATGTTATGAATACCATCAAGTATCGCAAATAGTATTTTTGAGATTGGCCATAATAGACCATAATCGACTGTCTGATTCAGACCAACAGCGACGTCTTTGAGCTCAGCCTGTACTTTTGGCCCTGCGTATAGCGTCGCATTCAACGTTGCTTGCTTATTCATTGCAACATTAATAGGCTGACTATTAAAACCAATAAAGTATTCATCGCCGGTTTCACGGCTAAAGAATTGACCGGTAAAGTTATCAGGTGCCCATGCGGATACAAAGTAATGCTGCACGATACCGACCCAACCTTTATCACTGGTTGCGGTCAACTCACCATCACTAAAGTCATCAAACTTCAGCTTATTATAAGGATCATCAGGTGTCCCCCAAGCGCCACCTAAATAGGTCGCCATACTCAGCGCGCCTTTGCCGGACATGCCCGGGTCTTCACTGTCATCACGCTTTAATTGCGCAAATAACTGTCCTTGCCATGGCTGCGTAGACGCGTTCTGAATTTGATAGCTGACATCAATAGGGTACTTATCATGGGTAAAGGTAAAGGTCTTAGTAATCGTAACGCCATTTTTTTTATAAGTCAGCGGTACTGATAACGTTTGCTGACCCTCTTTCATGACGTAGTTATTAGCAGTATGACTGTAATTGGCGCGACCTTCCGCAGTATCAATACCGTCTTTACCAATCAAACCAGACTGAGCCACATAGACACGATTGCTATCATTCTCTAGCAATACAAAAGGCTCATCACCATCGAGCTTCGCGTCATACTGCTTAAGGGCAGCATAGACAACATCGCCGCCTTCTGGATTGATTTTAATATCATAGCGATTGGTCGTTACCGTGATGAGACCGGCATCTTTAGCCGATGCAGTCGGAGCGGTTACTGCCAAGCCAGCATCAGTAGGTAGCGTTTGTACCGGAATGTCACCTGCTGCACCAGTAGTAGATGGAATATCAGCACCTACCGAGGTTGCAGTTTGTGGCACTGCGTCCACAGCGGGCGCATCAGCATAATCATCTCGCCATGCCAAAATCAGCAGATAAGCGGTGATTAACATCGCAACGATGATCATCACCCGAAATATCTTTTGCATAAACATATCCTAGAGTGAAAAATTTGAGCGTATGCCATGACCAAAACCCAGTAGTAGCCTTTATGGGGCGCCACCACACTAGAAGTCATTGACATAAAATGCTCATCATTTTACTAAAAAACCACCTTAAATGATACCAATAGTATAGATAAGCTGGTAAGCAGTCTAAAGCACTAAAACAGCGTTGAAGTTATTGTTATCTCATAAGATAATTTAAGCGAGCACCATAGCTACTATCATCACGATAGACAAAGTTATGCCTAGGTGTTGCAACAGTGGGTGTGTTCGCATGAGAGCAAGGCAAAGTAAAGGGTAAATAATGATAAGCATAAGTTGCAAGAGGTAACGGTACAAAGTCTATGCCATGCCCACCCCATGGCTGACAGCGACCAATACGTTTTAACAGTAACCAACTGCCCACCCAAACCCCATGCCATGCTAATGCCTGTTTGCCGTAATTTGAGCATGTTGGATAATATCGACAGCGAGCAGGCGTTATAGGGCTTATTACTTTTTGATAAATAAGTATAAAACAATAAAATAATTTATAAAAAAAATTATTTATAAATTTAATTAAAAAATACATTTTAATTTTTTTCTATTTTTTTAAAAATATTGTTTATCTGGTTATTTAATTCTTTCTTATCAAGATCTTTTATAGATCTTTTAATAATAAAGACAATATCTTTATTTTCTAGCTTATAAGCTTGCCCACGAAATTGCTCCCGTATTTTTCGCTTAATTAAATTACGAGTAACGGCAGTAGGTACTTTACGTTTGGTAATAGCCATACCTATACGTGGTTGATCGTGCGTATTAGAGCGTACAAAGGCCATCAAATGACTTTGATGTAGCTTACGCTCAGGTGCATCAAACACCTCACGAAAGGCCGCTGGGGTGAGCAGACGCTGCTCTTTAGTAAAACAAGCAGCAGGTATAACTGAGACGGTATTGGGCATAGTACAACCTAAAATAAGAGCTAATGGCAGTTATAAAATAAAGAGATAGAATGAGCGATACAAAATGCAGCGACAAAAAAAGCGCCAATGCGGGCGCTTTTAATATATGGCTATGTGTAAGTTGTGGTCAATAGCTAGCGTGATTCATAAATACGTGATCTATAAATAATAGACACACAACAGGTATCATGAGCCATGGTCATCGTATATTACCGATTAATTAGATTATACGGTAAGACGATGACGGCCTTTAGCGCGGCGACGTGCTAAGACTTGACGGCCTTTCTTAGTAGCCATACGAGCACGGAAACCGTGAGTACGCTTACGTTTGATCACGCTTGGTTGGAATGTACGTTTCATAACTCACCTATCAAAATAATGGACTAAATTCGTAATAGCGAAGGATTATATCATTTTAGAAAATTTTCGTCAATCTACTAATCCTCTTTACTAAATATTTTTTACTAATGTCTGTGGAGAATCAAAACCACTGAGCTAAGTTTCAGGTTATTATTATGAATTATACTTCACTGTAAAAAATGGAATTAGAGTGTTTTTTTATTGTAGTTTACAAAGTTATCCACAGAAAAATCCGTGTTCTATAATAATTAAAGATTAATATATATAAGTATTGTTGTTATTGGGAGGCATAATATCTGTGGTTAAGTCACTTTTATCCTTTGTTATCAAAAGACTACACTAGGGGTAACCCTGTGGACAACCTGTGGGTGAAATATGGATAACTTTGTATTATGACTTATCCACAAAACTATCCACAGCCTTATCCACAAAAAATAAGATGTTATCCACAGGCGTTTATGTTAGATTGGCATCCAGCGCAAATAACCGTTTTGTGCCTTTAATTTTGGGCGGCTCGTAGACTCTATGCTGGTTATTATAGGGATGACATGAGTGCTCAAATAGTTGAATTACTTTGGTTATGAGGTTAGTATTTTCCATGATAGACACTGCTACACTTTGGGATAAATGCTTAGATGACTTACGCTATCATGTCAAAGATAACGTATTCACTATGTGGTTGAGACCCCTGTCGGCACATCAAGAAGCACAAACACTAGTCATTCGCGCCCCTAATGATTATTTTGTCTCTTACATCAAAAAAAATCATTTGCATGACATTCAGGAATTGGTAGCTAAGCACAGCCAAGGTAGCATTGAAGAGGTCATCGTCCGAGTTGATAATGCCAATCATAGTGATAACACCAGTTATGAGACCGAAGATAATGAGTCTCAAACACCAGGCTCTTTATTCAGTGAGGATGGCCTCTCCCCTCCCCTAGGGTCTCAAGCATCAAAAGCTAATAACAAGAATGTAGATAGCCATTCAAATAATAACTTAAACAATCATGCAGACAGCGACGGCAATATGCAGCACGCTGCGCTTGTTGAGGCCGCCGATGCCAAGTCGTTAAGCTATCTGAACCCTGATTTTACCTTCGAAACTTTTGTTACTGGTAAATCTAATAACCTTGCCTATAAGGCCTGTTATGAGTTAAGTAAGCGTCAGTCAAAAAATCGTCACAATCCTCTATTTATATACGGACCTTCTGGTTTGGGAAAAACGCATTTAATGCATTCGGTAGCGCATCGCTATTTAAAAAATAATAGGAGTTTTTATTATTTCACTTCTGAAAAATTTATTAATCAATTAGTATATTCATTAAGAAACAATAAAATAGAAGATTTTAAAAAGAAAATAAAAAAAGTAGATTTATTAATTGTTGATGATATTCATGTATTGGCCGGTAAAACTAAAAGTAGCAATGAATTCTTAACATTATTTGCTGATTTTACCAGTGGTGATAAGCAACTTATTTTAGCTTCTGACCGTCATCCTTCACAAATGACTGAGTTTGATGAACGCTTTCGCTCGCGTTTTTCTTGGGGTTTAACGGTAGCCGTTGATCCACCTGAGATTGATACACGTGTGCAGATATTACAGAAAAAAGCAGCTTGGTATGGGATGACGTTACCCAAAGACTGCGCGCTATTTATTGCTCAAAATGTGGTCTCTAATGTCAGACGTTTGGAGGGCGCGTTAAATCAGGTATTTGCTAACGCTAACTTAACGGGTGCGCCGATCACGCTTGAAATGGTGCAATATGCGTTAAAAGATATTGTAGCCATGCGTGTACAAGCCGTTAATATGGATAATATCCGTAAAGTGGTCGCTGAATATTACGATGTAAGCGTTAAAGATTTAATGGGTCGCAAACGTACACGCAGTATTGCCCGCCCGCGCCAGATCGCTATGGCATTATCGCGCGAGCTCACTGGTGATAGTTATCCAGATATCGGACAGTCATTTGGGGGTCGCGATCATACAACGGTGATGCATGGCTGTGACAAGGTGGCGCAACTGCGAGCGGCAGACCCTGCTTTTGATAAGGATTACAAGTCGTTAGCGATGATGCTACAAGCATAATAGAGGTCAGTATTACTAGTGTGTTTTAGCCCGTAAATATGGTTTATAATGGTTCAAAACAAAACGTGGTTGCTTATAAACATCGTCTTGTTAGTAATTATATTAACTGTCACTTTATATGCTTATATCTATATAACTAAGAGTCGCTAATTTAGCTTAAAGACATTGAAATAAAACTCAGTAAAATAATAGTCATTCAAATAAGAGTAACTCAGCATGCAATTATCGATTAATCGAGAGTCGTTACTAAAAGCCATTAATTTAATCGCCAAGGCTGCCGATAAACGCCATAACATGGTTATCTTAGGCAATATCAAGCTGCAGCTGTCTGAATCTGAGCTGATATTAACCGCTTCTGACTTAGAAGTAGAGCTGACGTCAACTCTTAAATTAACTGCGGGCGCTTGTATTGAGCCCGGTACGACTACCTTACCGGCGATGAAACTAAAAGATATTTGCAAGTCATTACCTGGTCAAGCACAGGTCAATCTTGCGACCCAAGAAAACGAGCGCTGTCTACTCACTAGTGGCAAAAGCCGCTTTACGTTGGGGACGCTACCAAGCGAGGACTACCCAAGTTTGGGCAATCCTGAAAATATTACGCCACTTACTATCAGCCGTAGCCGTCTAACTGACTTAATACATAAGACTCAGTTTGCGATGGCAATTCAAGATGTGCGTTATTATTTAACCGGTATGCTGTTTGATGTCTCGCAGCAGCAGCTAACGACTGTTGCTACCGACGGTCATAGATTGGCCTTAGCTCGTAGTGTCATTGATGTTAGCGCGGATCTAAATATGCAGGCTATCTTACCGCGCAAAGCGGTGATTGAGCTTGAGCGTTTAACCACTGAGTTGGGCAAAATGCTCAGCGATCAAGACAACGCGGTGACGTTAAGCTTCGGTCGTGAGTTTTTGCAAGTGAGCTTACCGTTTGGCGATGTGGATAGCACAGGACAAGTCAGCCAAGATTTAATGGTGACGTTCACTGCGCGTCTTATTGATGGTAAATTTCCTGACTATCGTCGTGTTATGCCTAGCAGTACCGATAAATTAGCGTTATTTAATCAAGAAAAAATGACTGATGTACTGCGCCGTGTGGCTATTTTAAGTAATGAGAAGTCTCGCGGTGTGGTATTTAATTTCGCCAGCGACGGTATGGTGGAAGTACGCGCTAACAATGCTGAACAAGATGAAGCGGTTGAGATGATACAAGCCAAGTATGAAGGTGAGCCGATGGAGCTGTCGTTTAATGCCGCTTATCTACAAGACGTGCTTGGCGTTATCCAAGGTGATCTACAGATGCATATGAGCCAATCCAATGCCTCAGTACTGGTCAATCAGCTTAATGATGACTTACATCAGTATGTGATTATGCCAATGCGCATATAGTGATTAGTATTTATTACCAAATCTACTTAACTGAGCTATCTAAATGAGTTACTAAGCCAGTTCCATTTAATTACCGCAACTTATTCATACGATGATAGGCAATATAAACGGGCGGTTATAAGTATTATGATTGAACGTCTACAAGTCTCGCATCTGCGTAACCTTAGTCAAGTTAACCTACAGACGGCCGCCTGTAATGTCATTATTGGCGCCAACGGTAGTGGTAAAACCTCGCTGCTGGAAGCAATATTCTTACTGTCGCGCGGTAAAAGCTTCCGTCATAGTCAGCCCAAACGCTACGTCCAACATCATCAGCCAGCAGCAATAGTACATGCTGAGCTTACCGATGGTAGTACCTTAGCCATTCAAAAACAAACTGATGCGACGACCGTTCTACGTCTGAATCAAACCACTGTTTATAATCAGAGCATCTTAACGGAGCAGCTGCCAACGCTATTGATAGACCCATCAACGATGGATATGCTAGAGCAGGGCAGTGCCAGTCGTCGGCAGTTACTAGACTGGTTAGTGTTTCACATGAAACAAGGCTTCCATCCGCAATGGGTGGCTTATCAACGCTTATTAAAGCAGCGTAATAGTCTGCTTAAACAAACCAAGCATCTATCTCAGAGCCAGCATGCAGAGCTAAAAGCATGGGATAAGGGGCTAGCCAGTCATGCCGCGCTCATTCACCATTACCGCGTGCGTATTTTTGAGGCATGGCAGCCTTATTTTGAAGAAAGTATTCAGCAACTGTTACCGTCTTATGCCCAGCAGCTGAGCTTAAGCTATAATGCCGGTTATGATGCTAGTATTCCTCTTGATGAACAGCTAGCAGAGCGCTTAACACAAGATTTGCAATTGGGTTATACCCGTATCGGCAGCCACCGTGCTGATATTCATGTCCATTGGCGTTCTGAAAATAATAGCCAATCCGTGACTGATACCGCGATGGAAAAAGAGTCTCCCTCTGATAAAGTCGTTAAGCTACCCACAATAAAAGAACAAGCAGCAAATATACTGTCTCGCGGTGAAAAAAAACTGTTGATAACCGCGTTGCGTTTGTCGCAATTACCTTTGCTACTTAGTAGCTCAGAGCTACTCAATAGTACAGAGGGAGCAGGTGCTGCACAAATTTCTAATCATGCCAATGCCACCCCTGTGGTCTTGCTCGATGACATCACCGCAGAGTTAGATGATAGGGCTATAGATATTCTATTATCAACTTTAGCGCAACTGCCTTGTCAGGTCATAATGACCAGTTTGACTGCTGATGTTTTACCGCTTATTGATAAATACTGGTCAACATCAAACGTGTTTCACGTGAAACATGGCGTACTTTCACCTTATTAATAATTGCTTATCTATTTTTATCCTTATTCTAGTGTCTTTATTCTAATTTCTTAATCCTATTACCTTTATTAACCCTATAGTCAGTTCACAATAGAAAAGAGTCGTGTATAGCAACGTGCTACTGGTATAAATTTTTCTTGCGTGCGGTTCGCAAGCGGGACAGAGGCTGCAAAACGTTTGTTACAGTAGCATCCCAGTAGCACTGTATCGTTTTAAATTGAATCGACTATATCTAATATTTTTTCTATATCGGCTATATTTGCCGTTATCCATACTTACATTTGCAGTTATTTTCTGTAGATTCTCACAATCATGACTTACTGCATCGGTAGGGATAAAACAGCCAGTAAACAGTGACTTAGAGGCAAAAAAATGCTAAAATAGGGCTTTATTTTTGTCCTATTTTCAGCAAATTATCTGATAGCTTTACATCGTTTGTTATTGATGGCTATAAAGCGCTAAGTGATTGATAATTCGTGGTTTTATTTGATAACCATCCCTTCAATAATGTTTAGAACAAAACGAAGCCTGTGGTTGGTTTAATAATTTAACGGTTTTCATCTTTTATACGCTGCCACTAGGTTTTAATTGAACTGTTTTAATTAAATGTTTCTAACTGAATCTTTTTGATTAAAACGTTTAACGCGAATAAGTTAAGTCTCAGATAATGTCATGATAGGTCACCGTAGTGGTGAGCTGATGATAAATAGCTGATTATAGCTAGATTAAGGAATGCACATGAGTGAGTCATTACCTACTGATAATGAACAGATGACGTCAGATATTGCTGTTCAGACCATCGCCCCTGATGTTGTTACTGAAAGCAACCAGTCCGATTATAGCTCCAAAGATATCCGCGTATTGCGTGGGCTAGAAGCGGTGCGCGTGCGTCCTGGGATGTATATTGGTGATACCGATGATGGTACTGGTCTACATCATATGGTTTTTGAGGTGGTAGATAACTCTATCGATGAGGCGCTCGCCGGTCACTGTGACAGAATTGATATCATTATTCATGAAGATGAGTCAGTGAGTGTTAGTGATAATGGTCGCGGCGTGCCTGTAGATATCCATCCAGAAGAAGGCGTATCAGCCGCGCAGGTCATCATGACCGTACTGCATGCCGGTGGTAAGTTTGATGACAACAGTTATAAAGTTTCAGGCGGCCTGCATGGTGTGGGGGTCTCTGTAGTCAATGCCTTGTCTAAAAAGCTTGAGATGAACATCTGGCGTGAAGGGTCTCACTATCAGCAAACTTACAGTGATGGCGTACCAGATGCCGATATTCAGCAAATGGAAGCCACCGACAAGACAGGTACCCAAATCCGCTTTTATCCCAGCACTGATGTATTCACGGGTACTGTTTTTGAGTATGATATTTTGGCCAAGCGTTTACGCGAGTTGTCGTTTTTAAACTCAGGTGTACGTATTATCTTGACTGATGAGCGTATTGATAAGCGTCATGAGTTTGAGCATAAAGGTGGCCTGTCTGAATTTGTCAGCTATATCAATGCTGGCAAAGATGGCGTCAATGATGTGTTCCATTTTATCAGTAACCAAGATGACGGTATCAGTGTCGAAGTGGCGTTACAGTGGACGGATACTTACAACGAAAAAGTCCTTTGTTTTACCAATAATATTCCACAGCGCGATGGTGGAGCCCATTTATCCGGCTTCCGCTCAGCATTGACGCGTTGTCTAAATACTTATATGGACCGCGAAAATTTATTTAAAAAAGAAAAAGTCGTCGCCACAGGTGATGATGCGAGAGAAGGCCTAACGGCGATTGTATCGGTTAAAGTGCCTGATCCAAAATTCTCTAGCCAAACCAAAGATAAATTAGTGTCAAGTGAAGTGAAACCAGCTGTTGAATCAGCAATGCATGATAAATTTAACGATTATCTGCAAGAGAACCCAAGTGCGGGTAAAGCTATCGCGTTTAAAATTATCGATGCTGCTCGTGCACGTGATGCTGCTCGTAAAGCGCGTGAGATGACCCGCCGTAAAACCACCTTAGATATTGCAGGTCTGCCAGGTAAACTTGCCGATTGCCAAGAAAAAAATCCGGCATTATCGGAGCTTTATATTGTGGAAGGGGACTCTGCTGGTGGTTCAGCCAAGCAAGGTCGTAGCCGTAAAACCCAGGCAATTTTGCCGTTGAAAGGTAAAATTCTCAACGTTGAGCGTGCTCGCTTTGATAAGATGCTATCTTCAGCCGAAGTTGGTAACCTTATTACTGCGCTTGGTTGCGGTATCGGTCCTGATGAATACAACCCTGATAAAGTACGCTATCATAAAATCATCATCATGACCGATGCGGACGTTGATGGGTCGCATATTAGAACCTTGCTATTGACCTTCTTTTTCCGTCAAACGCCTGAGTTGATTGAGCGTGGCTATATTTATATCGCTCAGCCGCCGCTATATAAAGTCAAAAAAGGCCGTCAAGAGTTGTATCTAAAAGACGATGAAGCATTGAAAGCCTATTTGTTATCGTCAACTATTGATAATACTAAGCTACATATCAATGATGAGGCGCCTGCGATTACGGGTCAAGCACTTGAGACTCTGCTGAACGACTATAACCAAACCCAGCTGATCAAAGCGCGTTTGCAAATTCGTTATCCTGCGGTGCTGTTAGATGCGTTAACTCATACGCCGAAGCTGAGCACTGACATGACTTACGATTTGTCTGCGATGCAAGCATGGAAAGACACGCTACAGTCTCAGCTTGATCACTTCGGTAGTGAGTTATATCCTGAGATTGAACTGGTTAATATCCATGCACCTACACCTAAGGTAATGGATGCCGTAACCGCAGATTTGCTCGGTATGAAGCCGCAACCAGAGCTTTTAGTAGAAGCCGAAGCTGATACTGATGCTGATGCTGAAACAGGATCTGAAAATGAGACGGCAGCGGCAGAAAATAGCGAAATGCTATCGACTAAAGCACAGTGGTTACCACGCATAACCGTTTATGTGCATCAGTTGGCGCATCATTATCTGCTTGACGCTAGCTTTATCAACTCGGGTGAATATTCGCGTCTATTGCGCTTATCAAGTGAGTGGAATACCTTATTAGAAGAGGGTGCCTTTATCCGCCGCGAAGCTACGTCAGGAACTAGTAAAGACATTCCAGTACGTGACTTTGACTATCTATGGCAACAAATGATGTTAGAAGCGCGTCGTGGTCTCTCGGTTCAACGCTATAAAGGGCTAGGCGAGATGAATGCCGATCAGCTTTGGGATACCACTATGGATCCTGAAAATCGCCGCATGTTACGCGTCACAATCGAAGATGCTATCGCCGCCGACCATATGTTTACCTGTCTAATGGGTGATCATGTCGAGCCGCGTCGTATCTTTATCGAAGAAAATGCACTGACAGTGTCTAACTTGGATATTTAATATTTGAAATTCATCTACTAATTCTATAAAGTCATCTTGTTAGCAGGGTGACTTTTTTGTTTCACATGAAACATTATAATAATAAAATATCAGTAGGAAGGATATCATGTTAAATTCAGAACAAAAGCAGCTTTTAGCGCAATTATCAAACACAACGCTAGTTAACTTTGTAGCTGATATATATGGTATGGACAAGATATTAGATAAAAAAATTGAGCGTCTGCTGCTTCAGTCAGATAAACCTAAGCTTATAAAAAAATTGACCACAACGCTAAAAGGTCTCAAAAGACGGCGTAAATTTATTGATTATTGGGAGTCCAGTGAATTTGCCACTGAGCTTCATCATTTAGCCAGCGATGTCATGAGCCTTTATCCTGAACAGCCAAGTAAATGTTTAGAATTAATAGAGTTGTTTATCGAATCGACCAATAGCAGTCTGGAGCGTTGTGATGATTCTAATGGTGAGGTCGGTGGTATATACAATGACTTAGCACAATCTTGGTTAACGGTTGCTAGTACTTGCTATAAGCAAGAAAAAAGCAGTTTGCCTATTGATGAGCAAGATATACTAAGCCAAGCATGGCAAGAAAAAGTAAAAGCCATGATTAGTGATAATGACTACGGCACTAAAGATGACATATTGTTGGGGGTTAATCAGCTTTTATCAGAGTCTGAGATACGTGGTTTAATTATTGATTATCAGCAGTATTACGACGACTTGCTTGTTAAAAATGCGCTCAAGGATAAGGCGAGTAATCAGAAGAAGCTTGTTTACGATGTTGATTACACGATTAATTATGAAAAAATGAAGACTGAGATTGCCCTTAAATATCTAGCACAAGCGCTGGGCGATGTCGGATTGTTTGAAAAAATTTACCGTAGTATTTATCCTGAGAAACCACTACACCCTCATCAATTAGAAGGATTGCTTACGTTTTTGATAAATCACGAAGCTTATGATGTGGCTGAATGCTATTTGCATGAGGAGTGGCAGAGTAAGAATTTGCAAGAGCAAGTAAAACGGTTGGACTGGTTGAGTAAAATCTATAACAGACAAGATAATATTAAGGCGCTAATAGAAGTACTAGGCGAAGCCTTTGAGTTACAATCGTCTCCCATGCGCTTAAAGTCGATCATGGCCATTGCTAGTCCCGCTGAGCAAGCTAAATGGCGAAAAAAGGCTTATGAATTGGCAGGGCAGCAAGAAAGCATTGTGATGGCGACCTCACTATTACTAGAGATTGGAGAGACCGAACTGGCAAATGAAATAGCCGTTACGCGTCATAGCGAGTTCGCAGATTTACATTATACAACCCTGACTCAGTTGCTTAAAGAATTACCAGAGGCCACTTATTTGATCCAAGTAATTATTTATCGTAGCTTGCTCAACGATATCTTGGCTAGTGGCCGTAGCAAAGCCTATGGTCACGGGGCTCGCTATTATAAGAGATTACAGCAAATTGACGAAACGCTAGTAGCTAAACAAATTGATTATCAAAGCCTGCTTGCGCATAGTATTTATGCTGAAGGCCTACAAGATAGCCATGGCAAAAAGCGTAGTTTTTGGGAACGAGTAAATGAGTGAAGTGCTATTAATAAAGGCCAAGCAATTAAAAGATACTTCTACTCTAAATAAAAAAACACCGCTTTGAATATCAAAGCGGTGTTTTTGTTTCACGTGAAACTTTCGTTATTAATAACTACATTTACTATTCTTCGTCAGTATCAAAACGCCACGCCAATATACGGGTATTTTTTTGTCCCTGACTCATCTCAATGATGCGCATTTGTGCGACATCAAGCTGCTTTAATAATAGCTGTAACGGTTTAATGTTTTCAGATTTTGATACCAAAGTGGTAAACCAACCGACATGCTCTGCGAAGTTTTGACTCTCTTTAGCAAACTTAGTCAAAAAGGCAATCTCGCCACCCTCACTCCATAATTCTTTATGCTGACCACCAAAGTTTAGATTCTGTACGGCATCGCCAGATTTGGACGAGCTTTGATTTACTTTGTCATTCTTAGCACGGTGCTTCTGTAGATTGTTCTGCTTACGGCTATTGGATTCCATGGCTTCTTCAAGAGAAGCGTGAAATGGCGGGTTGCAGACCACCACATCAAAATAATCTTGGCGACCGATAATATTAGCAAAAATGCGCTTAGGCTCAGGTTGTAGTTTTACTTTGACCGCGCCTTTTAGCTTGGGGTTGGTTTCACAAATGAGCGCAGCCGTATTAACCGAAATGGGATCAATATCGGTGGCGGTAAAGCGCCAGCCATAACTTTGGCTACCAACAATAGGGTAAATGGCACTGGCACCAGTACCAATATCTAGGGCATGGATTTGCTTGCCTGTTGGTGGGGTATTGTCTTCATTAATATGCGTAGTTTGCGCGAGCAGATCCGCAATATAGTGAATATAATCCGCACGTCCCGGAATTGGCGGACACAAATAACCTGCTGGAATGTCCCAAAACTTGACACCATAATAATGAGCTAGCAGTGCCTGATTGAGCACGCGCACGGCTTGATGGTCAGAGAAATTAATGGTTGGCTCGCCATTAGGGTTGGTAATGGTATGCTCCGCAAGTTCAGGCAATGCGCGAGTTAATACGGCAAAATCGTAGCGACCTTGATGGGGATTGCGCGGATGCAGCTTGCCTAATTTTTGAATTGAAGCTGGGGATCTGTTTCTGTGATTACTGGTGATGGGTCTACTGGTCATAGTGTCGGGCTTACGATGTGTGGATATAATCCGCCATTTTAGCAGATTTTGTGGCTAACTAATGTCTTATCGGCTACGTAAAATTAGGTTTAATCCCAATACTATCATCGCTGTGCCCAATACGCGGTCTATCCAATGCTCAAAGCGCTGAAAGCGGCGATGAATCGCAGGGATGGATAGTAACATCACTACCGTGCTAAACCAGGCCATCTGCAAGACCATCATCCATACGCCATAGATTGCCAGCTGCCAAAGTGGTATACCTGGTGATAATACGAGAGTAAATATCGCCACAAAATATACCGGCGCTTTCGGATTAAACACATTACAAAAAAAGCCACGGCGCAGAATGGCGACTGTAGAGTCTGTATTGCTAGACGGTTCTTTAGTGGACTGCTCTTTAGTAGAAGGTTTTTTTGTAGAGATACTTTTATTAGAAAGTGGCTGATCTTGCTCGGTAGGCGCGGCTTGTGAAACGCTAACGACTGAATCTGTTGAGTTTGCTGAGTTTGCTGAGTTTGATAGTTTTTTAGGTTTGGCTTGAATGCCCTGCCAACCTAAATAAATAAGGTAACTACCACCCAACCATTTGATAGCGGTCAATAATGGCTGCGAATGGGCGATTACCGTCGCCAGTCCTAATACCGAATAGATAATGTGAACGGCTAAACCCAAGGTAATACCGAAGCTACAGACTAAACCAGTGCGTCGACCTTTTGCTAAAGTCTGCTGCGAGACCAATACAAAATCAGGACCAGGTGAGGCGGCAGCGAGTAAATGGACGCTGGTGATAAGCAAAAAACCGTGCCAAAATTCCATAAGATACTCTGAGTAACCCTATAATTAATTTAGAATTTAAAGCAATTTATGTACTTATGTCAAATAAAAATTCTAGTCTACTACTAGTATCTCACTTGCTTTGCCGTACATGGATAGCTATATTAAAAGCATACTATTAAAATTACACCCATTCTATTAATAGCGTGTAGCGGGTAAAATTTTTTTGCGTGCTGTGCGCTTCGCCAGACAGAGGCTACAAAAATTCCTCCCAGCCACACTGTATCTGTTAAATCAAAAAAGGACAACACTATGACCACTACCAACGACCGTATTACTTATGAGACTCAAGAGTATATCTGTCTCATCGGACTGAATCGTGCTGATAAACGCAATGCTTTTGACAGCCATATGATTGCGCAGTTGTCTGACGCGCTTACCCGTTACGATAATGACGATAATCTACGCTGTGCATTAATATTTGCGCATGGTGAGCATTTCACCGCAGGTCTTGACCTAATGGAGCTACAGGATAAATGGGACAAGGGCGCGTTTGAATTTGATGACAGCCAAATCGATCCGTGGGGTATCGGTGGTAAATTACGATCTAAACCTGTCGTCGTTGCAATACAAGGCACCTGTTTTACCGCTGGGATTGAGCTGATGCTTAATAGCGATGTGGTCGTCGCTAGCGATAATTGCAACTTTGCCCAAATGGAAGTACAGCGCGGTATCATGCCGTTTGGCGGGGCGACCGTCCGCTTCGTACAAGCTGCTGGTTGGCAAAAAGCCATGCCGTATCTATTAACCGGCAAGCCATTCGATGCGCAAACTGCTGAAAATCTTAATCTAGTCAGTGAAGTGGTCACCAACGGTACAGAATATGAGCGTGCACTCACTCTCGCGCAAGAGATTTGCCAGTCGGCACCGCTTGGCGTCCAAGCGCTGTTATCTTCGGCACAAGATGCAAGTCGTAATGGAGCTGCGGCAGCGTTGGCTAATATTCATAGCTTTCTGCCACCGCTATTTCATTCAGAAGACGCCAAAGAAGGTGCTATGGCGATGGTTGAGAGGCGTGAGGCTGAGTTTAAGGGGCGTTAGTTTTTTTTTAAATATAACTTATAGGACATTTATAAATGTACATATCAAAAATAAAGATAGAAAATTTTAGGAATTTTAAAAGTAATGAAATTGAGTTCAATGATGGTATTAATGTCATTATAGGTCATAACAATGCTGGTAAATCTAACCTCATCAGGGCGTTAGGATTAGTCTTAAACCAAAATTCTAAAAAGCGTTTAACAGTTAACGATTTTAATATGAATGCTTCTCTAGATGAGCTAAGACAGCACTCTCCAAAAGTGTCTATTACAGTAATAATTTCTAAGGGTAAAACCTCTAACAACGATGACCTAGTTACGGTCAGCGAATGGTTAACTTCACTTACTGAAGATTATGAGGCTAAGCTTACCTATGAATTCTTTTTACCTGAGAAATATGAGCAAAAGTATTTAGAAGAAATTAATCAGTTAGTCCAATCAAATGAACAATTAAGTCCGAAAGATTTGATAGGTAAAGCTTTCAAAACTATTGATAATGAATTTCTACGGCTTTATACCCATAAAATATGGGGAGGTGAAGTCACTAACCAAAACCAAGCAGATAGTGAATTACTACAGAGATTTGACTTCCAGTTTCTTGATGCTATTAGAGACGTCGAAAGGGATCTTGTTTCTGGTCGTAATGTAATGCTAAAAGAAGTTCTGCATTTCTTTCTAGATTACGAGATTAAAAGTTCAACCGATAAAACCTTAGATAAAAATAAAGAGATAAAAAGCAAGTCGAAACAATTTTCTGAGGACTCTTCAACATTGATTGGAGTCTTAGATAAAAGAATAGAAAGTGGTAAAAAAGCAATATTATCTTATGCTAGTCAAACGGGTGCTTCTTTAAAAGCCACACCTAATTTTGAGGGTGAAACATCAGATATAGAAATGTTGAGCTTTTTAAGACTTATTGTAGAGGAAGCAGGATTTAAAATTCCTGTTTCTCATAATGGATTGGGTTATAACAATCTTATTTATATTTCAATACTTCTTGCAAAAATGCAAGCTAATGCAGATGAGGAATATTTTGGAGGAAACTCCAAAATTTTTCCAATGCTTGTTATAGAAGAGCCAGAAGCTCATTTGCACCCTTCTATGCAAGATAAATTTCTAAAGTTTCTGAAAACTAATATTAGCAATGATACTGTTAGACAAATATTTATTACTTCACACTCAACTCATGTAACATCAGCAACAGAGTTAGAAGAGATAATATGCTTACATCATGATATTGATGAAAGCACTAGAGTTGGATATTTAGGCAAAATCTTCGATGATTCCTCTGAAGACAAAAAATCTAAGAAATACATACAACGTTTTCTAGATGCCACCAAGTCCAATATGCTATTTGCTGAAAAAATTATATTAGTAGAAGGAATAGCAGAGCAACTGCTTATTAGTATTTTGGCAAAGTATTTAAATTTGTCTCTAGAAGATAATCATATTATTGTGGTTAATATAGGTGGTAGATATTTTGATCATTTTTTAAAAATGTTTGATGTTCATTTAAATAGCTCAGCAGTATTAAAAAAAGTGGTGTGTCTCACCGATAGAGATCCAGAAAGAAAAATTGGTAATGGGAAATTTCATAAATGTTATCCATTTGAATATGGAATACCTAGTGATAATGTTGAATATAAAAATCATTCGCAAGAGCCAATAGATAAATATATAGCCTATGAACACATAAAATTTTTTAGCCAAGAAGATGGTAAAGGAAAGACATTTGAATATGATTTGGCTCTATACAATCCAAAATGTAAATTATTACTGACTGAAAGCATGTCTAATAAGTCTGAAATCGAAGAAATGATGGGGTTAGATGATACTTATACAATAGATGATTACTTAGATAAATTAAGTGGTAATAGGGAACTTAGTACAGAAAATCAAAGAATTAAGGAAGCGATTGAAGCACTAGGTGATACTTGGAGTGAAGAAGATAAGATAAAAGCCGTTATAGCTTCAAGATATTTAAACTCTATTGGTAAAGGTGAGAATGCACTAGAGCTAGCCTATGCGCTTGAGGAAAATCTAACTGATAACATCGAAAATTTCGTTGTACCTGAGTATATTAAGGAGGCTTTAGAATGGATATGCGACGAATAGAGCCTATAGAAATTACATCAGCTAATAAGCTCGATAATATTGAACATCATTTTAGAGTATCAGCTGGACCAGGAGCTGGTAAAACACACTGGCTCATCAGCCATATTAAAGAAGTTCTACATAACTCTGAACGGTTAGAGAAAAGTAGAAAAGTAGCCTGTATTACTTATACTAATACAGCAGTAGAGATAATTTGCGATAGGCTAGGTTCATCGTCTAATCAAGTAGAGGTTTCAACAATTCATAGCTTTTTATATAGACATGTTATAAAGCCATATCTGCATTTCATTGCAGATGAATATGGTTTTGATATGTCTAGATTAGATGGGCATGATGAAATCAAGATATCTAAGAAAAAGATAAGGGAGTGGATAACAAATCACTCCAGTAAACATCTTTTAAAGTCACGTTATAGTGTTAGTTCTCTTACTGATAGACCTGAAAATCTTAATAAAATAGCTAGATGGCTCAATACTTTAACGTGTGAATTTAATGATGAGAATAGTTTGGTTTTCAGAGCTGATAGATCTGAAAGTTATATTTATGAAGAAAAAGAAAGGATTTATTTGAATACTAAAGCTATTGATGTGTTGGAGACAAACCTTAATTCTTTTAAAGAGTTATACTGGAATAACGGTTATTTACATCACGATGATGTATTGTTCTTTAGCTTTCAAATTATAAAAAACTATCCTTTTGTCCTAGATGTTTTAAGAGCTAAGTTTCCCTACTTTTTTGTAGATGAATTTCAAGATAGTAACCCTATTCAGGTTGAGTTGCTTCGTCAGATTGGAGAGCGAGATACTATCGTAGGCATTATTGGTGACAAGGCGCAGTCTATATTTCAGTTCCAAGGTGCCAACCCAAAACAGTTTGACGATTTTCAGCTAGAAGGTATACGAGATTATAAAATAGATAATAATAGACGTAGTACGAAAGAGATTATTAACTTACTAAATCATATAAGACCTGAATTTAAACAACAAGGTCAAAACGATTTTAATGGAAACAAGCCTATCCTTTACATTGGAAATAGATTAGATGTTTTACATAAAATAAAAAACGAACAATCGGGAGAGGATGTCATAACACTTTCTTGGAGAAATATAACAGCTAATGCTTTGAAGAAAGATATAGAAGGAAAAAATTTAGATGATAAGGTTTTTGATGAATTAAGAGATTTTGATAATGTTAAACGTTATAGGCTAGTCATAGCATGTGTAAAAGCAGTAGAACTATGTCGTGAAAATAAAATTAAAGAAGCTTTGAATGAGCTTAAAAGGTATTTTGGGAGAAGTAATCAAAGTAAACGAGATGCACTCGACTTACTTTTTTTCCTAAATAGTAGATATAGCGAATATTGTGATGAACCATTAATAATTTTTTATAATATACTGCGAATAGATTCTGGTATTGATAAATTACCAAAGATATCTAGTGGAAAACCTAAAAAATTTTATGAAAATAATTATTATAAAGCCCTTTCGCTTTGTGTAAATATTACTGAGGATGCAAGCAATAATATAACAATACATAAATCGAAAGGTGCTGAATTTGAGAATGTTTTACTTGTCCTCGATAACGAAAAAGAACTTAATTTTATAACTGTTCCTAATCTAAATGGACTAGAAGAACATAGGCTTAGGTATGTTGCTATTAGTAGGGCTATAAAAAATTTATTTATCACAGTGCCAGAGTTGAGTAAGGAAAAGGCTGAACTAATTGACTCTTTAGGGTTAATAGATACTGTTAGAATCTAGTGAACATAAACGTAAGTATTCATTTTAAGCGTTAAAATAAAACAGCTTTAAAGCCTAAATGAAACCCTTGGTTTTTAATAATAAGTCGCCTTGAAGCGCGGCTTAGCCCTGGCATGAAAGCTATCAAAAAATTGTACTGCAATTTTATGTTCGTAAGAGAAAATACCTTAAAGGGAGTTTTTTAACGGCTATTCTGCTGACGATAATGGCGATGCAGACTGTGGGGGGAGGTGTTGTTGATGTAAAGTAACGCATCTAGACACTTTAGTCTGCACGGCATTGATTATGCAGATAATAGCGTATATCAAAATCTTGTTACTTCCTTACCACAATCATCATTCACTGTTTACTCTCCAAATTCCACCCTAACCAAAACCCCAACTCAAGCAATCACCAAAATAGTCATAAATAATCGTCACTCTAACCGCCATCACCTCGCCTAAACTTGTTAAAATAGCACACCAATTTTATCTATTGATGGACACCCATTTATGACAACCGCCACCACGCCCAATACTGCCACCCCAACTATTAAAGAAGACCGCATCTTAATTCTTGATTTTGGCTCGCAGTACAGTCAGCTTATCGCCCGCCGTGTACGTGATTCAGGCGTATTTTGCGAGATGTTCCCCTACGATATCGACACTCATCACATCGCCGAATTTGGTGCGAAAGGTATTATCTTATCGGGTGGTCCTGAGAGTGTGCATGCTGAGAACAGCCCGCGTATTAACGAGGCAGTATTTGACTTGGGCGTACCAGTATTAGGCATTTGCTACGGTATGCAAGCGATGGCAGAGCGCTTCGATGGACAAGTTCACGCCAGTGACGTGCATGAGTTTGGCGCATCGACTATCAATATCGATGGCAAATCCACACTTATAGATGGTATTGAAGACGCAGCGGGTAAGCTCAATGTTTGGATGAGTCATGGCGATAAAGTGATTGATGCGCCACAAGGCTTCGATATCGTCGCCAGTACGCCGAGCTGCCCGATTGCGATTATGGCTGATGATACGCGTCATTATTATGGTCTACAGTTCCATCCTGAAGTCACTCATACCGCGCAAGGTCAGGCGTTACTAGGACGTTTTGTCCATGATATTTCTGGCTGTGCGGGCAGCTGGACGTCTGATAATATTATCGATATGCGTATTGAACAATTGCAAAAGAAAATTGGTGATAAGCAAGTATTGCTAGGCTTATCAGGCGGTGTGGACAGTTCAGTCGTGGCGGCATTATTGCATAAAGCTATTGGTGATCAGCTGACTTGTGTGTTTGTTGATACTGGCCTGTTGCGCCTGCACGAAGGCGATCAAGTCATGCAGATATTCGCAGAAAATATGGGTGTTAAAGTCATTCGCGTTGATGCCGAAGAATTATTCTTAACCGCGCTGGCTGGCGAGTCTGATCCTGAAGCCAAACGTAAAATCATCGGTAAGACTTTTATTGATGTTTTCGCTGAGAGCGCCCGTCAAGTGAGCGAGCAAGGCGATGGTAAAGTCGTTGAATTCTTAGCGCAAGGGACGATTTATCCTGACGTGATTGAATCGGCCAAGTCGCATCAAGGTAAAGCGCACGTGATTAAGAGCCATCATAATGTTGGCGGTTTGCCAGATGATTTGGCATTTCAATTGGTTGAGCCGTTACGTGATTTGTTTAAAGATGAAGTCCGTAAATTGGGTCTTACCCTTGGGTTACCCGCAAAGATGATTAACCGTCATCCGTTCCCAGGACCCGGTTTGGGCGTGCGTATCTTAGGCGAAGTTACCAAAGAGTTTGCTGATATCTTACGTGCAGCTGATGCTATCTTTATGGAAGAGTTAGAAAAATCTGGCTGGTATGAGAAGACCGCGCAAGCGTTTGCGGTATTCCAACCGATCAAATCTGTCGGCGTGGTTGGCGATGGTCGCCGTTATGCGTGGGTGATTGCGCTACGTGCTGTTGAGACTGTGGACTTTATGACTGCGCGCTTTGCGCATCTACCGTATGATTTGATTGAGACCGTGTCTAATCGCATTATGAACGAGATTGCCGAGGTGTCACGGGTCACTTATGATGTGTCGAGCAAGCCGCCTGCTACTATTGAGTGGGAATAAAATCCTGCTTAATTCTTAACTTCAAATAGAAAAAGCACTCAACTTGGTTGGGTGCTTTTTTGAAATCACAGTTATGAAAAATTTGTTGATATCCAATATTGCTGACTATTGTGCTATCTTCAAATCTAGCTTTAGGTGTCAAGACCTTACTCAATAAAAAGGATTTCTAAGTGGGTGAAAATTCTAAAAAAGAAGGGAAACAGCTTTCAGTTATGGAAATGCTTAATAAGTCTCAGACACAATTAGACTCACTCTCTATTGCTAGTAGAGCAACAGAGAGTATGCTGAGGATGGCAAAATATGAACAAATGAATTCAGCTGCTAGTATTGCAAGCAAGGCTTTTCAACAATCAAGTTTAATGCCTAGCTATTTTGAAAATCAAAGCGCGATAGCAAGATTTGCACAGTCACGAGCTGAAGAAGCAGTTATCTTCAAAGATCCATCTGTAGATATTATGAAGATGATAAATCCATATAATAGTTTAATTTCAAACATCACTCAAAACCTAGCTAAAACCATGACGGAATTAGCAGATCCTATTACAGAGCTAATGAAACCTTTAGTAAGTATATCGCAATCAATGATTGTTGCAGCTGATCTTTATAAAGAATCTGAATTTGCAAAGAATATTTATGCTATCTCAAAATCACAAGAGCTGAATAATTTGACGCTTAAAATGTCAAACGCTATCAAGCAAATTAACGACATTAGTGAATTGGAATCTTTTAAAGCATTATCTAGATTAGACAACTTTCCTTCTGAAAGTATTATGCCGATTGATTTTAATAGTATTCCAGATGTACAAGAGGATTTTAGTACAACTGTGCTAGAACTAGATTCAAAGATAAGTGAGGAACTATCTACTGTAGATGATTTTAATGAGTTGTCTGAAGAACGACGTACTATTTTGCTTGATTTATATCGAACTTACTATTATCCAATAATATTAAATTGTCTAGTTATACTTATGTGGTTGCAAGTTTTTTTAGATGAAAAGTTAGACCTAACGAATAATACCTTTATCTTTGTTGAAAAATCAAAAGAGACGTTATCTTATATAAGTAATGTCTATCGACCGAACCCATCAGGAGTAATGGATGGTCTAATCGGAACTGCAATATTCACACTATTAATGAAGGTTTTTGGGCAGTGATAAGTTAGCATATCTTACAGTTAATAAACTATTAATAAACTATTAAAAAAACATAAAAAAACCCATGAGATCATGGGCTTTTCCTTTTGACTTTAAGGCTCTAAGCGCTCAACAATACCTTTCTTGCCTGACTGCATTTTCCCATCAACTGCTTTCACGATATCAGCCAAATCAAAAGTCGTTTCAGTAGGCAGTTTTAATTGACCACCAACCGCTCTATCAATCAGTTCTTCGACTAGGCGATGCTTATTTTCTACGCTCATCTCTTGACTGAGCTTACTGCCCCAGAACCCTTTTAGAACGGCTTGCTAAAGGCTTAAAGGTTAACCCCGCAAATTAACCACATAACGTCCCACCACTTTACTTGATATAAAGCGCTCTAAGTATTCAGGTGTTTGCTCTAAAGTAATTTCTTCGCAATACTCTTCAAGATCAGGAAGTTTCATATCAGTGGCGACACGTGTCCAAATCTCTTGCTTGTCAGCTAGTGGAATAAATACTGAATCGATGCCTAATAAAGAGATACCTCTAGTAATAAAGGGCAGCACAGTCATTGCAAATTCAACTGATGATGCCAAGCCACAAGCAGATACCGCACCACCGGCTTTGGTTTGTTTGAGTAAGTTTGCTAGATAGTCACCGCCTAAAGTATCAATGGCATTTGCCCATAATTCGCGGCCAACAGGTCTTTTGCCTACCTCATTAATAGTGTCGCGATGACGTACCTCGCTGGCTCCCAAGGTTTTTAGATGTTCGCTTTGTTCAGGTTTACCTGAGAAGGCAATAACTTCATAGCCCAACTGCTTCAAAATCGCGATACTGATGCTGCCTACGCCGCCGGTTGCCCCTGTTACCGCTACTGGCCCGTCGCTTGGTTTAGCACCCATTTTTTCTAATTTTTGAATACATAAAGCCGCGGTCAAACCGCCAGTGCCGTAGATCATTGCTTCTTTTAAGGTCAAAGAAGTTGGGCACGCCAATGCCCAATCTGCTGGGATAGATATCATTTGACCCAGACCACCCGGCGTATCCATGCCTAAATCATAGCCGAATACCAGCACCTCTTGTCCAACAGTAAAAGTACCTGACTTGTCGCTAATCACTATGCCGGCTGCATCAATCCCTGGGGTGTGCGGGTAATGCTTAGTAATCATTTTATTACCAGTGGCCGACATCGCGTCTTTATAGTTCAACGATGAATAATGAACCTCAATTAAAAGCTCATTTTGGGGAAGGTCGTCTACCTTGCGTTCGCGAATACTTTTGTTAAAGGTGCCGTCAGTATTTTCTTCAACTACTAAGGCTTTGAAAGTTGTGTTGTTAGACATAAGGCTATTCCTAATTGGATTTCTTTGCATAGGTCTTTATTTACAAGTATAGAGGAGCGTCCAGAACAATATTTTAAGGCTTCAACAATACTTTACCTTTTTTACCTGACTGTACGTCTCCGGAGACTGCTTTTGTAATATCAGTCAATTCATAAGTCGCCTCAGTAGGCAGTTTTAACTTACCGCTAGTCGCACGTGCAATAAGCTCGTCAATCAAACGTTGTTTGTTTTCGACACTCATTTCTTGACTGAGCTTACTGCCCCAGAATCCTTTTAGAACGGCTTGTTTAAAGATCATATCAGTAGGGTTGAGCATCATCGGCTTGCCTGACATCGCACCAAAAACGGCAAAGGTGCCACCATGACCGAGTAACGATAATAAATCGCCACTGGCTTCTCCGCCAACAGAGTCAACGGCAGCGCTGATTTTGTCATCACCAATAATCGACTTTACTTGATCCTTCCAGTCATCGTCTGAAGTATTGATATTGTTTTTAATATCTAATGCTTCTAATTCGTCTAGCGCATCTGCACTACGTACCACATTGATAGTTTTTACACCGCGCGCAGCTGCTAGCATAGCGAGTGACTTACCAACCGCACCATTCGCCGCATTATGGATGACCCATTGACCGCTTTGCATCTCTAGGAACTCAATCAACATCAACGCGCTGAGCGGCATAGCGATTAATTGAGCTGCCATTTGATCGTCTAAGCTGTCTGGCATGGGAAATACCATATCAGCTGAGGCAGTGAAGAACTCTGCCCAAGTCGCTTGGACACTGGCTGCTGCAACGCGTTGACCGACCTTTAAGTCTTTGACTTCATCGCCCACCGCATCGATGATACCCACGGCTTCGCTGCCACCGATAGCGGGCAGTTCAGGCTTAAAGCCGTATTGTCCGCGAATGGTTAACAAGTCGTGGTTATGGATAGAGGCTAAAATGGTTTTGACCCGGACTTCATTGGCTTTGGGTTCTGGGGTAGGGCGGTCACCGAGACTGAGGACTTCAGTAGGTTTACCAAAATGGTCATAGGTCGCGCTACGCATGATAAATTCCTTTATTTTTTTTGATTGAATGTGAATAATTGGTTATGTCTAATAGCAGCTAATCATTCCAAGCCAGTCATTAGACATCAGTAGTCAACAATAACAAGTCTGTCCTACCACTCTCAATATTACTTTAGTTAAGGAATGTTGTTGCTTGTCCATGTCTTGTCGATAATGATGAATATGATATATACAGTCTTAAACATTTAATTCGACGTTTTATTACCTTGGGTGTCATCAATTTGAGTCTCATTAACTTGATTACTCTTACCCTCAATCATCTCAAACTCTCCATTCACCATATCGGTCAGGAGCGGATCGCCTTTATCATTGACGCGAAATAAACCATATTCTGCATTCTCAAAGGCCTCAGCATGTCCTTCTTGAAAGAAGAAAGCGTTAGTAGCAAGCAGCACGTTGCCATTACGGATACGGTAGTGAATGGGCATTTCATTGTTAGCTAAAGTGTCGCGTTTGTTATTGTTGGCTAAGCGCACAAACTGTCCAACATTATGCTTATCAACTTTTACAATCACATAGCCTTCGCTGGGTTCATAAATATCGGGATTTGGCTCAGAATCATCAAATTCGGAATCCGAAGCATTGGATTTTTGCGGTAAAGCATCTAATACGTCACGCTCTAATGCATAGCTGAGCGCCATATAATCCCCTTGCATGAAGCCGCGCGGATCGACAGGGGCAAGTTCTAATAACACCGTATTGCCAGTGGCTAGGTGGGTTTCGTATTTCACGACATTAATGCTCATAACAATCAAAATACATAGCGAACCAAGCACAGCAATGGCGATAGTAACGGCTCGCTTTTGCCACCATGATACTGGCGGTTTCGGTGCTTTGCTTAAGCTATCGTTTTTATCAGATGACACATTCGAGACTGACACCTTCGATACCGGGTTATTAGACTCAGTCATGATAAACGCTCCTCGCTATCGGTTTGGCTGGCTCTATTATTGATGAGTGTTGCGGAAGAGGATAAATCGTGAGCAAAGTAGCGACTGACCAGCAGCCAACGCATCAGCAACATAACGATGCCAATAATTAGCATGGAACCAGATTTCACCAGTAATGAAGTATCGAGTTGATAGTAATACCAAAAAATATAGCTGATTAATGAAAGCACACCAAGCCCTAATAGCACTCGCTGGCTATTGGCCATCGCGATAACGATGATAAGGCTAGTTGCTAATAAGCCGGACACATAAATCGATATTATTCCAAGCACGGCGATAGCGCCGACGATAACGATGCTGGATTGTGAAAGTAGTTCGATACGGTAGCGCTTAAGAATCAGATAAGCAGCGTATAGACTGGCAAGTATGAGCAGCCCTTGCGCCACTAGGTAATTATAGCTAAAGATCTCATCACTATTAGTGAAGTTGTTGCTGTAGTCAGCAGCGATAATATAGACAGAAAAAATAAGCAGCATGATTGCACTGGCGTAACTCACTGCCTTACTGATATCAAAAGCACCTGAACGGCATTTACCTGCTTTCCATTTAACAGGGACTGATTGCAATAGCTCATAGCGTTGTAGATTCGCCACAATAGTGACCAATGCCAGCAGCCCCAAACTAAGCTCGGGCACTTGATAAAAACTCAGTAAATAAACCATACCGCCTAATGCTGCCATGCTACTTAATAAACGATAAACGAAATTTGGCATAATTAGGGTCATAAATATTTGAATCAGCACAAATAGCCAGATGCTTAGCGGTTGCTCTATATCGCTACTAAACAGCGCAAACACGACATACAGCTGTCCTGCGGCGCTAATAGCAAAGGCCAAGCTGTTCCAAAAATTACTGCGGCGCGTGTGCTTATTTTTAAATAATGCTGAACCTGCGACACTTAGTAAGATGCCAATGATAAACATCCCAATAGCGCTGTCAAAGATATCAGTTTCAAACAATATTAACGTTAAAAATCCAATGAAGAATAAGCTCGCCAAGACGCCACTAAAACCAAAAAATAAGTGTATAAACCAAGGTGTGTCATTAGTATTATTGTGATCAGTACCATCGCTATTAACCGCAGCTGCCATCTTATTAGCATCAAGCAAGCCCCGCTGTTGTAATTGCTCAAGCGTGTGATTCCGGTCACTGTTATTCATAGTCAGCCCCTGATTGTATTGGCAAATGGACTGCAGTTCTTGTGTGGTCTAAACGTGCTACTTTTCGCAACCAGACCACCGCCGCCGAACTCATTGCAATCAATAATAATGCTAACAGTAAAAACCCACCTGCCTCCCAATCATATAATAACCATTTGCCTGCCCAAAACATAATGACTGTAATCACCGAGACGCATAGGTAAGTGAGCATCAATAAATTAATCCTACGTTGATAAAAGCGCCAAACCATAAAGCCGCACCAGCCTACCCAGACCAATAAAGCGATTAAAGAGGTGGCGATATCAGCGTCATTGATGACATAAATAATAGCTAGGCGGGTTATAAAATAGGTGCTTAGTAGACCGACAACATAGGTGCTCCAGTGCAAGCCAGGTTTGCTTTGAGTGTCTGCTTTAGAAGCGTTTATATTAAACGTGCGTTTACGCTCAAAAAATAACAACCATAAGTTAAGCGCCATAAAATTTATTGCTGTAAGCATTGCCACGCGGGAAATATCTTGATAACTGTAATCAGTGATAAAAAAGACGGAGACATCGATATAAAGTATCAGGCAGGCATGGATTAACCCTAGCCAGAGTAGCCAGAGCGCTGGAAATCGTGCAATAGCTACCCAAGGAATAACTAAGACTGCCCAGCCAAAGAACAGCTGCCAAGTATCGGCACCTGTTTGATAAACTTGCCCAAATAGTGCAAGTAAACTGCCAGTAATGATACTAGCAACGAGCAGTAATAACTGCCGAATGAGCTTAAATCGTCTTCGAAAAGAGAGCGCAACATAGAGTGCTATGGTAATAACTAACGCCCCTTCGACTAAAGCAAACTTACCCATCTTGCCCATGTTTAGCCAATTATAGGCAATAAAGAACACTAGCGATAATGCCAGTGCCACCACGCCAATAATAAGTAAGGCTTTATCAAAGAACGTCAGCCATGAGCGCTTAGTGGGAAATACTTCTAGATGAGTCGCTGCCGCGTTTACACGATCTAAGGGGAGAGTACCTTGCTGGAGCAAATGCTCAATAGTACGCCGTTGTTGACTCATAGCGCCCTCTAGATAAAAAGATTTTGTAGCTTATCTTATCTGTTTTTATGAGGGAGAGGGCTATTAAAGTTTATAAGATTCTGATTGATATCGAATTGGTATTGAGGGTAATGACCGTATGTTAAAAATCCTCAGTCAAATTAAGTATCAGGAATTAGTATCAAGAATTAGCACTAAGAGCTAAACATCAGCAATCAGCATCAATAAGTCGGTCTCACCGATATCAATATCTATTTCAGTAAAACTCAATCTTACTTAGCAGATGCTCTTGTATTAAATACGCGCAGATATAAGCGCTCGGCCAGGCTACTATAAAGGCATACTTCCATGAATCAAACAACGTTATAAAGAACCCCTCAACAAACCCTACATTAATTAGCAACAATGCCGTCGAGATAATAGATGACATCATTAGCGCCATTAGGCCAGTAAAAATAAGTCGGTAGTACTTTCTACGGGTGCGTATTCTAATAATAGGTGTTTTTGCCATGGGTTTGCTGAGTCCTACATAATAATGACGACATTTATTGGCAACCATCATATAGAGTGATAAGCAATTGGTAAAACGGTTATTATCAATCGTAAGGTTCGCAATATTATAATCAATAAATAAGGAGGCAGTATGTCAGTTTATCAGCAGCAAAACCTTCAACAGCAAACACTTCAGCAAAAAACACTTCAGCAAAAAATACTTCACCAAAGAACTTTAGGCATTATCGGTGGTATGAGCTGGGAGAGTACTCAAAGCTATTATCGACTGATTAATCAAGGTGTCAAAGAAAAGCTAGGCGGTCACCATTCAGCAGACTTACTGATTCATAGCGTGGACTTTGCACTGATTAATGAGTTACAAGAGCAAGGCGAGTGGGATGAATTGGGCGTGATAATGGCCAGCAGTGGCACACGGTTACAAGCCGCTGGTGTACAAGGGTTATTGATTGCCACCAACACTATGCATAAAGTAGTCGATAAAGTACAGGCAGCGACGGGCTTACCCATTATTCATATCGCAGAGGTGACGGCGCAAGCAATCAATAAGCAAGGGTTAAAAACCATCGCGTTACTCGGTACGCAGTTCACCATGACTGAGGACTTTTATAAGCAGCGCCTTATTAATGCTGGCTTGCAAGTATTAGTACCTGATACGATCATGCAGAAAGAAATACATCGAATTATCAATGAGGAGCTGTGTCTAGGAAAATTCCAGGATAGCTCACGACAATACTATGTTGACGTCATTAAGCAATTGGCCGCACAAGGCGCTGAGGGTGTAATATTGGGCTGTACCGAGATTGGACTGTTAATCAGCCAAGATGACAGCCCGATTCCTGTCTTTGATACCACGGCTATCCATGCGGCAGCGGCGGTGGAGTTTTTGGTGGGTGACCGCTAATATCTTCTTTGTTGTGCAAACTCTGACTTGACCGTAATCATAAATTAATTTGCCATAAATGGGCTTATGCTAAGATTACGTATTCAAGTTATTTTGCCAACCATAAACGAGGATGTTTTTATGACATTACTGCGCACGAGTTTAGCCGCTCTACTGACTCTTTCTGTAGTGGGATGTACGACGCCCAATACCTTTACAGTCGCCACGACCCAAAAGCTCGTACAGTATGAACGGAATAAATCAGACCTTGAGACCAAAGCATTTACGCTGGCGTCTGGTGAGCAGATGACTTACCTAGAAGGCAGCAACTTGGCTGGCGAGCCTTTATTATTGATCCATGGCTTTGGCGGTAATAAAGACAACTTTACGCGTATCGCAGATGAGTTAGAGGACTATCATCTGATTATTCCAGATCTGCTAGGTTTCGGTAATTCTAGTAAGCCGCCGCAGGCAGACTATCGCGCAGATGCACAAGCAGCACGCTTGAACGAGCTACTGCAAGCCAAAGGCGTGGCATCGGCCATTCACGTCGGGGGTAATTCTATGGGCGGTGCTATCAGTGTTGCCTATGCGGCAATGTATCCTAATAGTGTCAAAAGCCTGTGGCTACTGGACAGTGGTGGATTTTGGTCAGCAGACATGCAACGAGAGTTCAAAGCGTCGGACCTTGATAACAGTCCCTTGTTGATTGATAGCACCGAGGAGTATTTTGCGATGTATAAAACGGTTATGTACAAGCCGCCTTATGTCCCCAAAACCGTGCAAGCAGTCTTTGCACAGGAAAGTATTGCCAATCGCGAGCTGAATACCAAAATACTCAAACAGATCGTTGAAGATAATGTGGCGGCGCGTGCCAAAGTCATTGCCGAGTATAATATTCCTACGCTGATTGTTTGGGGAGCCGAGGACCAAGTATTAAAGCCTGAAACTGCTCATTTGATGAGTGAGTTGATACCGCAAGCGAAGGTCATTATGATGGATGAAGTCGGACATGTACCGATGGTAGAAGCAGTGAAAGAGTCGGCAGACGACTATAAAGAATTTCGTAAAGGGTTAGAGGCGAAGTAGCTTTTGTTATTCGAAAACATTAGCTCTTGAAATAGTCACTTTCAAAATGTGGGCTGCCAAAAAAAAGAAACATCAGGATATCTGGTGTTTCTTTTTTTTGTTAGTAGGGGACTGTTATTTGACTATGGAACTGTAATTAAAATAAGTGCTTATGCCAATTTAACTTTTAGTTCAATTGCAACGAGCCTTTCGCACTCATGAGCAACTCCACCACATCATCACCACTGATGACATCGAAGCGCGTATCGATTTCTGATTCATCTACACCACTATGCTTCATACAAGCACCGCAGACCAATACTTGACCGCCTTTTTCAATAAAGGCTTCTAGCAACTTGCCAGCAGGTTCAAAAGGGGCGCCAATATCAACATCATCTAGAGCGTTAGGTAGCGCTAAATGCACAGCATCCACCATCAAGATAACCGTTGCAGAGTGTCCTTTTTCTAGCGCTTTGCCAGCCATTGTAAAGGCCAAAGTAATTTTACTTGGGTTGGTTGTTTTGTTATCAAATAAAGTACCGACATAATTCGTAGTTTTAATCATATTGTTCTCCTATTAGAGTTTTATTCTATTGAATAAGTTACTAACTAATAGCCTACCATTTATTATGCATTATTATATAATGTATTGTTATAAGATAGTAACGCCTAAGTGACTTAAGTCACTTAGGCGTTGCAAGTTATCAGTAAGGTATCTGAGTGAGCGTAACCGCATAATTTACTATTAGACACTTGTACTTCAACTAATAAGCGGCCACGGACGGTGAGTATCACTCTCAATCCATTCTTTTACATAACCGGTTGGCGGCATATCCCACTCTGATTTACCCATCGTTTTAAGTACGCTTTGAGTGTCAATCACACGGCCCTTTTCAGTGACGCCAGTCCGTAGTAATGTCGAAGAGCAAGGCTTACCTTTGACCCACATGGAATGCTCAAGATACAGCCAACGCTCATCTATGGCGACGATATGGGTCTTGATAGTGACTTTGTCCAAAAATCGAATACGCTTACGGTATTGAATAGTGCTACCTGCGACCACCATCGCCCAACGTTTTTTAAGTAACATACGCCCAAGGCCCGTACGGATAATAAAATCAGTACGTCCTATATCATATATGGTCAATACCCGACCATTATTCATCTCTAACATGACGTCGAGATCGGTTAGGCTACAGCGAATCATTACTTCACTGGTCTGGGTAATATCTAGAGACCGGCCTTTTTTGTTAGCGATAACAGCATCAACGATAGACTTGGTGTAGCGAATATAGGGGTACATAAAGTAGTCTCAAAAGTCTAGAAAGTAGAGCCATGATTTGCCAGATTACACACCGATAGAGTGAAAAAAAGCACTGACAGTTTCGGGTATCCAGTTAATATCAAATTTTGACGTTTTTGCTTTTTTACCATTCGCTAGAGACGGCTTGGCATCTGACTGAGTAGCGTTGATTTTTTTATTAGAGTGCTTTTTGTCTGAACGATAGCGAAGATAGCCGATATGACCACCGTGATCCGTCTCCAGAATAGTGACGCTATCAGAAACATCGTTGGGGGTAGCGGTAAAGCCAATAAAAGGATCGTCTTTAGCGCTAATCAGCAGTAGCGGATGAGTCACACCCAATAAATGAGGTAGGGCAGAAGAGGAATGATAATAGTCGTTCTTAGAGCGATAGCCGTGACGCGGGGCCGTAAAAATATTATCGAAGTCGCTAATGCGATTGACTGCCTTAATAGAGGCGATTTCCTCTTTGGTTATATCATTGGCCAGCGCTTTTTTGATAATGGGATTGAGCAAATAGGGCGTATAAATACGGTGACTCAAAAAGCTATGCATAGTGATAGCTGCCGATGACATATCAACGGGTGCGGAGATGACCACTGCGCCATCACACAACGCTTTATCACCATGCTCACCCATGTATTTTGCCAACGCATTACCGCCCAATGAGACCCCAACGGCATAAATATGCGCATACTGTTGGCGTAAGTTTTCTAGCGCGTGATGTACTTCACCCGTGTCACCCGCAGTATAAAACACGCGTCCGCTAGCAGGAATACCACCGCAACTGCGAAAATGTGCTACGACAAAGTGCCAACCCTGAGCATGCATCTCATAAGCCAACACGCGCGCATAATGGCTGTCGCTACTGCCTTCCATACCATGAAATAGCACAATTAACGGTGTCTTTTCTAACGCATCATCATTACCTGTGTCTGTGTTCAGCTCATGGGCATCATAAAAGTCATAAGCAATATCGCTTTCATCCAAAGAGTCTTTTTCGACCACCCTTCTGTAAGTGGGTGCTTTTGGGGCAAAAAACTTGGGCAAGATACTTTGTAGGTGCGGATTAGTGAGCCAAAATGGCGGCTTAAATTTGTTATAAGTAAAATTAGTCATAGAGTCGTATCAGGTTTGATTAAGAAAAAAGGGTAATAGTACATTTTTTTTAATAAAATTGCTGTGTTTTCAAATATTAAGTTTCACGTGAAACAAATAATATATTTTAACTAAGGTATTAAAAGTAACTATCATACTCAGCTATGAGCAGGGTTCCAATATTTTTTAGTGAACCATTCAGTGAACAGACATATACTCAGAAGATAAGTTATTATTAACAATTTGATTAGTCGTCGTCATATAAAACCTTACCTGCCATCGCCAGCTCTATCTTTAGCGCTTCAATATCGCCCTCAGCAATGGTAACGGTTAATAGCACATTCTCACTATAAGCAACGTCGTCAATACTACCGTTTAAGCTGTCGACCACATAGCGGCATTGTGCTTCAGTGGCAAACTCAGCCTGTATTTTGATTTGAGCCATTGCCACATAAGGGCTTAATATCATTTCATCGACTGTGGCTTGCGCAGAGCCAGCATAGGCGCGTGTCAGACCGCCCGCGCCAAGCTTAATACCGCCAAAATAACGCACTACTATAATAATGATGTTGCCAATAGCTTTGTGCTGAAGGACGTTTAATATAGGTCGTCCTGCCGTACCACTTGGCTCACCATCATCATCGAAGCCAGCACTGGTGGTATTGGTTGGATCACCGATAATATAAGCCCAGCAATAATGACGGGCATCGGCATATTGCTCGCGCAGTTGTTCCACGTGAAACATAGCTTGTTCACGTGAAGTTACTGGATAAGCATAAGCAATAAATTCAGATTTCTTAATTTCAAGACGCGCGTTTACTGCTTTTTGTAGGGTTTGATAACTCATAATTAATTTAGGGTCTAGGTGGAATATGCTAAACTTGTATCATAACTACTGTCGCCTATATTGGGCGCAGTGTTCATTTTATTCTCCACTATAGCAACTGATGGTAGTAAATAGCATGCGTTTAGATAAATTTATTAGTAAAGCCACCGAGCTGTCACGTAAAGAATCCAAAAAAATTCTGCACGCTAGTGAAGTCACTGTCAATGATAAGGTGATTAAAGATCCTGGCGTACATGTTGATATTGTTAATGACGACGTCATGTGGGCAGGCGAGCCGTTATCGGTCGCTGCTGGCAATCGTTATATCTTATTGCATAAGCCAGAAGGTTTTGAATGCACGCTTAAAGTCAAAGAGCATCCTATCGTTACTGAGCTGATAGCTGTACCGGAGATTGGTAGTTTACGTATTGCCGGACGCCTTGATGTCGATACTACTGGGGCACTACTGATTAGTGATGATGGCAAATGGTTGCATCGCGTTACTAGCCCTAAGCACGAACACGCTAAAATCTATGAGCTGACCTTGGCTGATCCTATGGATAGCGATGCACAGGCCAATGCGGTAAAAGAAGTCGCTGAAGGTATCTTATTAGATGGCGATTACGAAGACACTAAGCCTGCTATTCTTGAATTCATTGATGAGACCCATGCACGCTTAACCCTAGAGCAGGGTAAATATCACCAGGTCAAACGCATGATGGGTTACTTTGGTAATAAAGTAACTGAGCTGCATCGCGCTAGCATTGGCCATATTAATCTAGACGGCTTAGAGAAAGGCGACAGTCGCTTTTTGACTGCAGAAGAAGTGGCAAAGTTTTAACAGGACTTTTCTTATAGTTGAGCCACTTTAAAAAAAATACAGTATGGCTGGGAGAAATTTTCGAAGCATCGAAAAGTGACGCAGTCACACAGCAAGCTAGAAAAATTTCTGCCAGTTATACGAAACCATGTGTATATCTATTTTATTTGGTACTGACTATACAACCAGTTTGTTTATGACTAGCTTTGCCTCTTTAGGTAGTATTAATTAGAAAGTATTTAAAAACGTAGCACTGTAAAAACAATAACGGCAGCAGCTCTCTAATCATGTGAGCTGGCTGCCGTTATTGTTTGTCTCTTAGTATTTTCTATTATTCATACCTTGCTGCCTGTCTCTGTTGCTTGTCTCTTAAACATGGGTAGCAGTTTTGCAAAATTAGCCGCCAGGTCCTTATCATGCCCTTATAAAAATATGCCAATGTGCTAAAGTCTGTCCATGTTTTTTAATCTACTTTTTTGCATAATGTATTTGAGCTTTACTAAAACTCATTATTAAAACTGTGTGCCAATTTTATTTTAGAGTAACAGTATCAGCTTAGTGTTTTTAACTTAAGTGCTTTTAAACTAAGTGCTCTTAAATTATATAGATTAGATTAGCCGACGACTTTGTATAAACTTGATAGGACAATCCCTGTGAAACTACCTGTATTAAAATCTGCTAGCCTCATTACTGCCATGCTATTGGCAACGACTGCTTGCGCGCAGCCTACTGCAACAACATCTCCTAGCGAAAAGGCTAGTAAAAGCGTTCAAAGTACACAAACTACAGGTGAGGTTAACGCAGCTGTTGATAGCCAATTACGGCAAGTATTAAAGCAAGCCGGTATCAAGACTCAGATAACGTCTATTGCGCCATCGAACTTGCCTAACATGTATCAAATTAACCTTGCTGGACAGCCACCGCTGCATATGACTGAAAGCGGTCAATATGTCATTCAAGGTAAACTACAAAAGAATCCGAGTAAGCGTCTAGTGCTTGAGACCCCAGTGCGTAGCAGTAGTGCGCAAGCTGGTATTCCTGTCAATCCCAAAACTAAATCTGGCCTGTTAGCCAATATGGGTGCTCTCAAAAATATGAGTACTAAGACGCCATTTTTTTATACGGCAGTGCCGGGTGTGATCTGGGGTGCAACGTTAGAGGGCGTACCGTTCTTAGTATCGGATGATGCTCAGTACGTGACGGATGGTGAAATCTCAGTGATTGAAAATGGACAGTTTACTGGACTGGATGAGAATTTTGAAAAACGTAAAAACCAGTCGGTATTTAGCACGTTAGATGAGTCGCAACTGATTACCTATCCGGCAACCACAGCTGAAAAAGCGGTGATCTATGTGGCTACTGATGTCAATTGCCCTTATTGCCGCATGTTGCATAAACAGATGAGCAGTCTTAATAAAAAAGGCGTGACGGTTAAAACAATCGGTTATCCTATTTATGAACAGTCACCGGAGCAAATGCGTGGCATCTGGTGTCAAGCTGATGAAACCAGCCGCCGGAACGCTTTGGATAAAGCGATGTTAACAGGCAAGATGACCCCAGCGCCGGCAAGTTGTAGCGTGGATCATGTTGCGCCCAATCGCGAAAAAGCGGCTGGGCTTGCTGTGGTAGCAACACCTGCGATTTATCGTGATGACGGCGTACTGTTTCAAGCCAGCTTTGAGAGTCCGGAATTTTTAGAATTTTTGGGAGTAGAATAAACCACTACATAGATAAAGTACTAAAGTTACAAACTTAAAAAGACATCATTGCCTATCAGCCATGTGCTGCGCGAGTCGTTCAATATGCTCGACGCCAATACCACAGCAACCACCAATAATGCTGGCACCAGAGGCTTGCCAGAGTGTTGCCCACATCAAGTAATGCTCGGGGGTAGTGTCTTTACGTATTTGGCGCAGTTGTGCATTGGCTTGTTTGTGGATTTGTTTTGAGACAAAAGCATTGGCATAGACGCCCAGCTGCTGGGGATGTGACGCTTTGTCGATAATCGCCTTCGCAACTTGCAATGCTGAATTCATGACCTCAGGTTGACTACAGTTAAATAGTACGGCATCGACGTTCAATGCCATCATAGCTTGTACCGCCTCTGCTACTGGTTCACCAGAGCGTAGCATAGGTGTGCTCATGGCTCGATCGGGTTCGATAGTGTCATTGGTGTCATCAGTAGCGCTATCTAGTTGACTGTCGTCTAGCGTAAACGCGATCCAAATGGGTTTCTGTGCGAGCTCTTTTTGAGTAGCTGTGAATTCAGTAATCAACTTATGCCATGTTAACGCTTCAACGATGCTGCTTTGAGTTTCCACCAGCCATATGTCCACATAGTCTACTTGTGCGGATAATAACGGATGCGCGATAGCAGGGGCTTGCTTGGCATCGAACAAGTCGGGTCGGTAAGAGCCAAACAGTGGGGGCAAACATCCAGCGATTTGTACGGTTGCTGGACTGTCAGGCTTTTTGCTTGCTTGCTTGTTGTTTGCTTGTACGGCTTCGAATGCGAGCTTCGCTGCCGTTTTTATGAGCCGTTCACCTTCAGCAAAAAATCTATCTCCTAAATGATAAGGGGTTACCGCATAGCTATTGACGGTGATAACCGTGGCACCAGATTTTATGTAGTCTAAGTGGATATCACGAACACTACTTGGCGCTAGACTCAATGACAGTGCTGACCATTCAGGTTGGCGAAAGGGGGCACCGCGTCGCTCAAGCTCACGTCCCATCCCTCCATCTAATATAGTCATTGGCGCCGGGGTTGTGGATGAGGCATGAGACTGACGGCTCATCACCTTAGGCGTTGTTTGAGTGTGCATCATAAACTCACTTATAAAATAGACCAAAAGACATGCCCTACATTAAGGCAGAATAACATCAACGATTTTCCAATCAATTAACCCTTCACGTGCCATCATTACGGTAAGCGGATAACCTTTGATCTGACCACTGATACTAAAGCAATTGATACCGCAGTAGCTTAATGTTGGCTTATTACTATCCGTCCCTTGAGCTACTTGCTGCTCTAATTGCGTGGCTTGTTTTTCCATGATCTGTTGCATTTGGTTTTTGACCACCGCATTGACATCACCGCGATGAATAATAAGATCTTGGATCAGGTTTTTTAGATCAACTTGATTGCTAGAGATTGCCCAAGCTGCGGCCAGCTCTTTGGTAGCGGTATTGGCTTGACCTTGAGTGTTGATTAGCTTTTCTATATTTTGCGGCGTGATGGCACCGTCTACGGCTTGTGCAATAAAGCCGTTCGCTGCTTGAGTCAGCGGCTCACCACCAAGCTCAGCGACCAATGGATATTGCGTCATAGTATTAGCAAACTTACTGGTCAACTGGGTTTGGACACTCGGGCGTACTTGCTCATAATCAATGGCGGCGGCGATGGTCGCACCGTCTTTGGCATCATAAGCATTTTTGAGCTGATAAGCGCTGTAGTAAGGTGAACCAGCATATACCGCTATGGCGATGACAACCAATAATATGAGTAATGTGGTCAGCTTTTTCATAGATATAGATACCTTTACAGTGTTTGTCCAGCGTGTTTGTGGCGATAAATACTAGCACGACTTAGCGATATAAAGGTACAAAAATATATGGGTATGACAAGGTAATATCAGTTCAGTATGGTTGTAGAGAGATACGTATTTATTATAGTTACCTTATTAGCCTGCTAGGTATTTTTATGGACTTTCAATCGTGAATTTTGCTGCCTTTAGACAAACACTAGCAGACCAGTCAGTAATTTCTCTATTCGATAACTTGATAAATCAGCGCACCATCTCCATAGATAGCGCAAACTTTTAATAATTGATCTGGTTAAACAGCATCCCGCCGTATTCGCTCGTCCATTCATTTAGTATCTTTTTTACATCGTTAATAGAGCCACTATGTTTCATGTGAAACAGTCGCTTGCGATTAGGTATAAAAAGATCAATGTAACAGTTGACGACAGGGTCGATAGACCTGCCAGCCGGCGGCACTGTGATGACGATAGGAGAGCTCATGAGTAAGCGCGATTTTTATGAAATATTAGGTGTCAGTCAAACAGCAGATGGCAAAGAGATCAAGCGATCTTACCGTAAGCTGGCGATGAAATACCATCCAGATCGTAATTCTGATGATCCTGATGCCGAAGATAAATTCAAAGAAGCCTCTATGGCTTATGAAGTGCTCAGCGATACCGATAAGCGTTCAGCTTATGATCGTATGGGTCATGCCGCCTTTGAAAACAATATGGGTGGTGGCGGTGGCTTCGGCGGCGCCGGTGGTGGCAACTTCCAAGATATCTTTGGTGATATCTTTGGTAACTTCGGTGATGTCTTTGGTCAATCGCGTGGCGGCGGTGGCGGGCGCTCGCGTCGCGGCTCAGACTTACGTTATGTATTAGAGCTGACTTTGGAAGAAGCCGTACGCGGCTGTAAAAAAGAAGTTAGCTTTACTGCGCCAGCCCCTTGTGACACTTGCGATGGTAAAGGCGCAAAAAATGCTTCGGATGTGGTCACTTGCCAGATGTGTCATGGTCAAGGTCAAGTACGTATACAACAAGGTTTTTTCCAGGTACAACAAGCCTGCCCTCAGTGCGGCGGTTCTGGTAAGCAAATCAAAAACCCTTGCCCAGACTGTCACGGTAATGGCGTCAAAGATAAGTCTCGTAACCTAGAAGTCGCTATCCCATCCGGCGTCGACGATGGCGATCGTGTGCGCTTATCCGGCGAAGGGGAAGCAGGCGGTACAGGTGTTCAAAACGGCGACTTATATGTCGAAGTACGGGTTAAGCCGCACAATGTCTTTACTCGCCAAGGTGCCGATCTGTACATGGACGTGCCAGTAAGCATCACTGATGCTGCGCTCGGTAAAGAAGTCGAAATTCCCACTTTAGATGGCAAAGTAAAAGTCAAAGTCGCCGAAGGGACGCAAAGTGGCAAGCTGCTACGTGTTCGCAGTAAAGGCGTGACTCCGGTACGTACCACCATGAAAGGCGATATGATCTGCCGCGTGGTTATCGAGACTCCAGTGAACCTAAACCGTGAGCAAAAAGACTTATTGCGTCAGTTCCAAGACACGCTAGATGATGACAGCCATCATCAGCAGTCACCGCATAAAAAGTCATTCTTTAAAAAGTTTGGTGAATTGTTCGATTAATAGATTTTATTATTAGCAATAAGCTTTATTGAATAAATCATTATCTTAAGCCCCTAAGTTTCACGTGAAACTTAGGGGCTTTTTTGTTTCAATCAACATAGTTAGCACTGTTTCTGAATAATCCTGAAATCACTCTATTCAACAGAACGCTTTTGCTAAACGTAAAAAAATTAATTCATGCTATGATATTAAAAAAGTTTATTAACGATTATCACCTCACAAAATAAAAATTTCAGGATAAAATCATGAGTCAAAAAGCAGACGAACAAACCATTAATATCGGCGTTATCGGAGCAGGTGGACGGATGGGGCGTATGCTCGTCGAGGCGGTACAAGACAATCCGCAGACCACATTAAGCGCAGCGATTGAACGTCAAGGTTCAAGTTTGGTTGGTGCCGATGCTGGAGAAGTGGCGGCTATAGGACGCTTAGAGGTACAAATCGTTGATGATCTAGCTGCCGTGATTAATAATATTGACGTGCTCATCGATTTTAGCTTGCCTGATGCTACTGAGCAAAATATGCAAGTTTGCGCTAAACATAAAGTGGCGATGGTCATCGGTACTACTGGCTTCAATGAACAACAAGAACAAGTGTTATCAGAGGCAAGCAAGAAAATTGCTATCGTTTATGCGGGTAACTATTCTACTGGGGTTAATTTGTCATTAAAGCTGTTAGAGATGGCCGCTAAAGCGTTCGGTGCTGATGCCGATGTGGAAATTATTGAAGCGCATCATAAGCATAAAATTGATGCGCCATCTGGTACGGCTTATATGATGGCCGAAGCAGTGGCACAGGCGCGCGGACAAAATCTAAAAGATGTAGTGAACTATGGCCGTGAAGGCCAGACAGGCGAGCGCGAAGCAGGTGAGATTGGTATTCATGCGATACGCGGTGGCGAAATCGTCGGCGATCATACCGTGATGTTTATCGCTGATGGGGAAGTGGTTGAAATTACCCATCGTGCCCGGGAGCGGATGACCTTTGCCGCAGGCGCAGTACGGGCCACTACTTGGATAGTTCAGCAGCCGGCTGGACAATATAATATGCAAGATGTCTTGGGTTTAAATGAGTAGGGCTGAAATAATTAATGCTTAAATGAGCAGGCTTAAATGCGTAGGGCTTAAATGCGTAGGGCTTAAATGAGCAGGCTTAAATGCGTATTCTTAAGTTATTGATAATAGGGAGTAGCACGTGGATACAGGCAAATATACCGCGCTTTTTTGATTGCGATTTATTGACGATTAATCAATATAAACCACTTCTAATGGCGGAAAGCCATTAAACTCAACGGACGAATAAGAGTTGGTATAAGCACCCGTGGTGAGCCAATAGATTTTATCACCAATCTCCAGCTCTTCGGGTAGCTGATAGCCCGTTTCTTCATACATAATATCGGCCGAGTCACAGGTTGGTCCTGCCAATACTACGGTTCCTTGACTGGTTGAGGTTTCCATCTTAGGGGTATAAATAGGATATTTAATTGCCTCACCTAAGGTTTCAATTAACCCTTGGAATAGTCCCACATCGGTATAGACCCAACGCGATAAATCGGTATGTGATTTACGTGAAATCAGTACAACATCACTGACCAACACGCCCGAACCGCCAACCAATGAACGCCCAGGCTCTAGGATAATCTCCGGCATATCTTCAGCGTCATAGTCGTCAGTCAGGTAGCGTTTGATTTCTTCTGCATAGACCTGTATTGGGTTTACTTCACTGATATAGTTGGCTGGAAAACCGCCACCCAAATTAATCATTTGTAGCTTGATGTCTTCTTCATGAATGATCCAATCAAACATATATTTGACCTTGGCCAACGCATCATCCCACGCTGCCACATCTCTTTGCTGACTGCCCACATGAAATGAGATGCCATAAGGCACTAGTCCCAAATCGCGTGCTTGAACCAGCAAGTCGATCGCCATATTAGGGTGGCAACCAAACTTACGCGACAGTGGCCATTCAGCGGTATCGGACCCTTGTACCAAGATACGTACAAATATGTTTGAACCTGGCGCATAGTTCGCAATATTTTTTAAATCGGCTTCCGAGTCAGTAGCATACAGACGCACGCCTTTATCATAAGCATACTTGACATCTTTGGCTTTTTTAATGGTATTGCCGTAAGAGATACGTGAGGCATCAACGCCGCAATTGAGTACCCGATCCAGCTCATAAACGGATGCACAGTCAAAGTTTGATCCCAGCTCAGCGAGTAAATTGATTACCTCAACCGCAGGACTGGCTTTCATTGCATAATGAATTTTAGCGTCGGGAAAAAATCCCACCATTTCATGATATTTGGTCGCGATACGGCTCAGGTCAACCACCAAAAATGGGGTTTCGCGACCTTCAGTAACTTGAGTGAATTTCTGCCAGCCGGCAGAGTCAAAATATTGGTCAATTTTGATCATGGTAGCAAACCTTTAATGAAGACAATAAAACAGGTAGACGATAAATGGATAAAATAAAGACAATACCGAAAAAAAAGGTCATATAGCACGCAACAATGACTCTAAAACATGAAGCATTGGTGACACAATCTAACGCTTTAAAACGTAATGACCATTAAGAAGACTCAATGATCGTCAAACTTAGCAACTATTAGATCCAGTAACCATTAAACAGACGTTGGTTGTAATTGCTTATCCGCTTCCTGCTTCTCTCTTATTTTGAGCACTTTACGAACTTTATCGCGGGCGCGAGTTTGTTTAAGGTGTGATAGGTAATCAACAAAGATAACCCCATTCAAGTGATCCATCTCATGCTGAATACACACTGCCAGCAAGCCTTCTACTTCTTTATCCATTGCTTGACCGTCTTGATCTAAAGCTTCGATACGCACTTTATTGGGGCGCTCAACCTTGTCATAGACATCAGGTACGGACAAACATCCTTCTTCGTATGGTTGCTTCTCTTCTACTAATGGCGTGATTTTTGGGTTAATAAATACCATCGGTGTGTCTTTGTCTTCGGATAAGTCCATGACAATCAGTTGGATATGTCGGTCAACTTGGCTGGCGGCGAGGCCAATACCTTCCGCGTCGTACATAGTCTCAATCATATCAGTGATTAGAGTCTTGATTTCAGCAGTGACCTCTTTTACTGGTGTGGCAATCGTGCGCAGGCGCGGGTCAGGGTAGCTTAAAATAGGGAGTAATGCCATGCGGCTTACCTCAATAATACGGTTAGAATAGGTCGTTTATTATAAGATAAATGGGGACAAAAGTAACATTTATCAATAGGTATAAATAATATTCAAGACAAAATAATACGGAACAGGATGCTTTAGCTCAAAAAAAAGGCTAGTAGGTAGATTAAACTTACAGTCTTTACTAAATGATCTCTGGTAAGACAGGTTTTACCAAATATACGGGCAAAAGTAAAGTATCCGCTTTTTAGCTTTACAATAGAAACTCTTTAGATCAAGACAATAAAAAAGACCTCGCTCTAAGCAAAGTCTTTTATGTAATTAGAATTTAGACTGTTTTTACTTTAAAATTATATGAAGCCCAGTTATACGCGGCGTTTGTTCATAATCATCTCATAGATGAATAACAAGATAATCGCACCGATTACTGAGAATATTAAACCTGTAATGCCACCATCAGCATCAATACCGATTAGACTGGCTATAAAGCCACCTAACATGGCACCGATAATACCCAGTACAATAGTCATAATCCAGCCCATAGGATCACTGCCCGGCTTGATAGCACGTGCTAGTAAACCAGCAACCAAACCTACGATAATCATCCAAATAAAACCCATTGCTGTTCTCCCAATCTATAATAAATAATTTTATTGTATTCAATGCTATTGTTCTCATGTTGATAGCCCTATTGTAATCACCCGCTGCTATTAAAAATAAGCACAAAATGTTACCAGTGTAGGGGCTATGTGAGAAAACCAGCTGATTTGCTATCTTGAAGGTAGATTAGGTAAATGAAAGGTTAATAAGGTAGCCAAGTCGCTAACGTAAATTTTATCTATAACTTTGGTTTCCAGAAATTAAACATAAAAATAGCGCAGCTCGTTAGTAACGACACTACGCTATAGACTTAAATATAATAAGGTCAAACAGTAATTTTTTTCAGTAATGCTTTACCGGTGTTGCTTTGTTATAGTCTGTAAACTTTAAGACAGATATAGTGTGGCTGGTAGAAATTTTTGCAGCTTCTGTCTGGCGAAGCGCACAGCACGCTAGAAAATTTTTACCAGCTGCACGCCTTTATCTACGTATCGCTTTTATTTAGCATTGATTATTGTCTTAAAGAAAAGGTCAGGATATCTGACGCAAGGCTACTAATAAGCGCTCATGAATACCTTCAAAACCACCGTTAGACATGATAACGATGGCATCGCCTGCCTGCGCATGGGTTCTGATATGTTCAATAATGGCATCAACACTAGGAAGGACTTGCTGAGATCCATTGTGCTCATTGCTAAGGTTGGCACGATCAATAACGTCTTTTAGGCCCCACTCAAGGCCAGCAGGTTCATACCATAGCGTATAGTCTGCTAACGCTACTGATTGCGCTAAGCTATCTTGATGAATGCCCATCTTCATAGTGTTACTACGGGGTTCAATAATAGCCCAAATTCGTCTACCCGTTAGCTTCTTTTTGGCACCATCTAAGGTGGTGGTAATGGCCGTCGGGTGGTGAGCAAAATCATCAAAAACTAAAATATCATTAACATCACCAATCAGCTCCATGCGGCGCTTGATTCCAGCAAATGCTGACAACGCTGCGCAGGCAGTAGGGATATTTACACCAACATTATAAGCAGCAGCGACAGCCACCAAGGCATTATTAACGTTATGGATGCCACTCATCGACCAATCTACAATAGCGGTCGCTTTGGTACCAGTATCAGTATTTTCATCAAAGCTGACTTTAAATTGGCTGCCATCTTGGTTGATTAGCTCGGCTTGCCAGTTGCTTTTTATTTCTGAACTACTTTCTTGATTGCTATATTCTTGATGGTTATGAGGCTGATTGTCAGCTGACTTATCATTACTGGGCTGGTCATCACTTAATTTTTTATCAATGACAGCAGTACGCCAAATGGGTGTCCAAACCCCTTTAGCTAAAGTTTCTTCTAAACTAATAGTCGCCGAAGGCATGATGATTTTTCCCGTACTGGGAATCATGCGCACCATATGATGGAACTGGGTTTGAATGGCATTAAGGTCCGCAAAAATATCCGCATGATCAAACTCAAGGTTGTTTAAGATTGCCGTACGCGGGCGATAATGAACGAACTTTGAGCGCTTATCAAAAAACGCAGAATCGTATTCATCCGCTTCAATGACGAAATAACCATTGTAACCACTGTCTGACTGTGGTGTCGCCTCGTTCTCGGCTTTATCTATCTCACTCGTACTGTGAGCTGCGCCCAAATAACTGCTATGAGCAAAAACCTGTTGCAAGCGCTTATCAGTGGTATCCACTAACGGCACGCCGCCAATCAGAAAACCAGCATCGATACCGGCATAATGAAGTATCCATGCCAGCATAGTGGTCGTGGTGGTCTTACCATGAGTACCAGCAACCGCTAAAACATGACGGGACTGCAATACTTGCTCAGATAAAAACTGAGGCCCTGAAGTGTAACGCATGCCTTGATCAAGCATATGTTCAATCACTTCCATGCCGCGTTTCATGGCGTTTCCGACCACTATCAAATCTGGCGTTGGCTGCAAATGCTCTACTAAGTAGTCCTCCAAGATAGTAACCTCGGCCTGCTTAAGCTGGGTAGACATTGGCGGATATATATTTGTATCTGAGCCTGTTACTGTATGCCCGAGCTCCCGAGCCAGTAGGGCAAGCGAGCCCATAAAAGTACCACAAATACCAAGGATATGAATATGCATAGACCTTCCGTGCTCACTTAAATAAAATAGATAAAAAAATGTAGAGTGATACTATAGTCAATGCTAAATAAAAGCGATACGTAGATAAATCCGTGCAGCTGGCAAAAATTTTCTAGCGTGCTGTGCGCTTCGCCAGACAGAGGCTGCAAAATTTCTACCAGCCACACTGTGTCTGTTTTAAAGCATACCGACTACATAACATATAATACAGCAGCATCAAAGCCCTGCTCAACCTCAGCATGCTGCACTAAAAATAGCAGATAGTTGTCAGCCTATAACCGCGGCAAATAAAAACTCATTGTAAAGTAAACACCGTTAGATAACCAATAAAAAACGCCCAATAAGTAGGCGTCATCCAGCTCATAAATTTTACTTATTCACTTATCTAATAGTGCGCTTAAGACAGAATATAATTCTTTAGACCTGTTATGCGTGGCTTTTCAAAAAGACAGCATATGTGAAGACCACTTATGCCAAAATCCCTTTATAGCTCGGCTATTTTGTTAACACAACCAGCTATTTGCGTGACAAAGTATAGTCAGCATTTGGATTCTGATCTTTATCCAGCATGACTAAGTGATTGTCTTGAATGCGATAAGTCTCGATATTTTTATTTTCATAAACGATCGTAATCGTATTACCGTCTTGGCGATAAGTACCGGATTCAACCAAGAGTACTTTCGGCGACTCTGGATTGTTATAAACACTGGTCTTTAGTATCGAACCATCAGCGAATAAATTTAGCGTAATGTCGATATCATCACAAAATAAGCAAGGCAACATGCCGATATAATCCCCTATTAATGTCGCCTGAAGGGTACTATTATTAAGTGCTCCTGAAATCATCGGCGTGCGCTGTGCTTGTGCACCATCGCCTACCTTAATAGCTGAGATGAGCGACTGACCTTCGTCCACACCACTCAATTCATTATCTGAGTTCGCATTATCATTTCCATCACTATTTTGCCTGGCTTCTGCTGTATTTTGCGCACTATCAACAGACGCGGTTTGAGTCACTGTACTACTATCAGTATCTGACGTGGTAGATGACGAACTATCACAACCAATCAACAGCATAAAGAAAGGCAACGCTAATAATAGGCGTCCAAAACGTTTGATAACGACATTAATAGCGGAGAAAACAAGCGTAAAATATATCATGATCACACCAATAACAAACCAACATTCTTCAAGGAGTAGCTCTGAACGTTATCTATTATTGACAACGTAAGTCAGCAATCGCGTTCAGGTCGTTAGGGGCATAAGGTAAGTCCATATGCGGCTAAGTCAAATAAACTGCTCTAAGATAACAAAGGTTGTAGGTGACTATGTGGACTTTTTGTTATGAGTGTTCCGGTGAGTAGTTAAATGAGGCAAGGTGGCAGCTACGAATAGGTGGAAATGGATAGGAATGGCAGGATGATACAATATTAATGGTATGAATGATAAAAGAGACTTAATAAGGTGTTTTAGCAAGAGAAGTTCAAAATACAACACGACCTTATGACATCATTTTATAATGATGAAGGCCTTATAGGATAAGCATTAAAGGAAGATAGTTTTATAAAGCCTTAATTGCTAGTCAACCCCGACGCGTGGACATAGTAGGCCGAACAATACGCCATAATATCAATACATGAATAAGTAATAGCAAACTAAAAAATATCAATGACTGCTCAGGGATACTAAGTCCCAAAAACTGCCAATCAATAGACGCACATTCTCCAGAGCCTGCAAAAACTTCTTTGAGGACTTGTTGCATAGGTAGCGTATCGAGCCAGTAATCAAGACCGGGCCCGCATGAAGGCACTTGGTCAGCAGGCAAGTGTTGTAGCCAAACATGACGCCCTGCTACCACAGCCGCCCAACCAATACCCGCTAAACTGCCCAACCACAATAACAGTTTGATCAGCATAGGCTTGGGATTAATCATAGCGGCAAATAATGCAAAGCCGCCCATTACCATCAGTCCAATACGCTGAAAAATACACAGCGGACAAGGCGTTAATCCCAAGTGACGCTGTAAAAAGAGTAACGCAAAACTCATACCGATGACGGCCATGAGTACTAAAAGCACTTGTAAGTTGCGGTAAGTGGTCAGTTGTTGCATTGGGTATGTGCTCTTATGGAATAATTTATCTACAAACGGCAAGGGTCAGTAAGGTATTAGCGATATTGCTGGAGGAATTCCATAAAGTCTTCCGTTTCGGCTTCTTCGATCTCTGCCTGCTGTAATATCGACTTTTCGGCCAGGACTTCGTATTTGGCTTGCGTGTTTGGACTTAATGTCTGCTGTAATAAAGACTCACGATGCTGCTGCGCTAAGGTAAAGCCAAGCTGCCATAAGCTACCCAAACGCTTACTATCATCGTTCACCTGTGCTGATATGGTCGACTCAGAGTGTCCGGCCTTGCCTTGCATCAGTGCTACCGCAGCACGGTAGTCATTGCCGCCATAATGAGCATCAAGCAGCGCCGCTAATGGTTGCATGCTGTTTAAGTGGGCGATCATCCAACTCTCTAAAGATTGCTCGGTACCATTATTAACGATATGTAAGCCATCACGGCGACCTTCATTGACCACGCGCTCAAGATTAACCGCCAGCTCTTCTTCTTCTTCAGGCATAAGCTCAGGTGAGTCATTGAGTAGGCAATATAGCGCCATCACTTCTAAGAAACAGGCGCTGGATAGACGAATACCGATATCACTATAAGGATCTAAATCAATGGCACGGAACTCAACATAAGCGATACCGCGCCGCTCAAGTGCTTCGGTTGGAGTCTCACCACGATCAGCAATTTGTTTCGGGCGAATGGGACTATAGTATTCATTTTCTATTTGTAGAATATGATTGTTGATTTGAATAGGGTTGCCATCCGCATCATTTAAGCCAAGTTTTTCAAAGCTTGCATGGGGTGTTTGAATAGCACGGCGCAAACCATCGACATACTCTGGCAGATGGTTATAACGGATATCGAGATGCTCTTGCACGCTATTAGTGTAGCCAAGCTTGCCCATGCGCAGGCTAGTCGCGGCAGGTTTATAATAAGTCGAATCATTGAGCAGTTCCAAATCATGGTCACGCCCTGCCAAAAAGCAAGGACAGACACTAGGACTGGCACCAAGTAAATATAACACCAGACTGGTGAGACGCTTAAAGTTACGAATGAGACCTAGATACTTATCATTTTTAAATTCTATTAGCGACTGATCAGCAGTTTTTGGCAATTGCTTTTGCCACTCGGCAAATAGAGTGTCCCCAAACGATAAGTTATAATGTAAGCCCGCGATAGTTTGCATGCGGCGACCATAACGTATCCCAAGCCCACTGCGATAGAGGGTTTTTAGTTTACCAGTATTTGAGCTGCCATAATCTGCTAGTGGAATATCCTGATCATCAGAGGAGAGCATACAGGGCATTGATAGCGGCCACATCAGCTCATCTTCGGGAAGTGCTTTATAGACCAAAACATGCAGTTGACGCAGCATCCCTAAAGTTTCTTTGGGTGTGCCTTTGGGGTCGGTAATCAGCTCAAGCAAGCTTTCTGAATAGTCAGTGGTAATAAAAGGATGAGTCAATTTTGACCCGAGTTTGGCAGGATGTGGGGTCTGTGCCAGATAGCCATCCGACTTGACGCGTAGGCCTTCTTTTTCGATACCGCGTAGCATTCCCGTTAATTGTTCGCTGTCAAACCAGCTTGGAATTTCAAAATTGGCAAAGGTAGTTGCAGAATTACTCATAATACTCATCTATTGTTATTTATTATGGCAGAACAAATACCGACTGGGGTTTGCTCAGAATTTGAGGGGAATTGGGTAGAATTAATGAAGTCAGTTTAGCCCAAAGCAGCCGTAAAAACTACGTACAATTACAAAACCAGTAAGCTTTACTTGAGGCTGTTTAACGATATTTATCTCATCAAATTCAGCTAGAGTAGTAGTAATAACTTAGTTTAGATGAGGAGTCATTGTCTGGCTATTTCATTATTCGGTGGTGTATCAAAAAGTATGCTGAGTAAATAAAGGAGGGGTGCCAGTCAAAGCAAAGATGCTATATTTGAGGTTATGAAGACACAAATAGAGATTAATTGCCCCGACTGCCACAGTCCTAGTCTAAAGAAAAACGGTATAAAAAGCTATGGTAAGCAAAACTACCAATGCAAAGACTGTAAACGTCAATTCATTGGCGACCACGCCATTACCTATCAGGGTTGCCACTCTAAAATAGAGCATAAGATACGACTGATGATAGTACGAGGCTGTAGTGTTAGAGACATTGCCACTATCACCTCTGTCAGCATTGGCAAGATACTAAGCACCATAGGCTCATCGATCTATAAGATCTCACCAAAGCAGCATTACTACTCGCGTTTAGAAGTTGATGAGTTCTGGACATACGTACGTTGCAAGAAGCAGAAGGTATGGTTAATCTACGCCTATGACCGTGATACTGGTGAGATTGTTGCCCATGTTTGGGGTAAACGTGATTTAGCCACGGCCAGAGCGCTTCGAGCTCGTCTTAAGAAACTTAAGGTGAGCTATGGTTCAATCAGCATGGACAACTGGGATAGCTTTAAAACTGCCTTCAAGGCAGACCCTAAGCAGATTGGTAAAAGATATACTGTTAGCATAGAAGGTAATAATTGCCGTTTAAGACACCGATTGAGGCGAGCAGTTAGAAAGACTTGTGCTTTTTCTAAGAAACTCGACAATCACTTTAAAACGTTCAATATGCTGTTCTTTTATATCAATTATGGTTATGTCTAATGCCAGCATACTTTTTGAAACACCACCCATTATTCATCTGACCGTGTCATTATTATCCGCTACTATTTGCTTTAATATGATTGAGTCTCACCTCATTTATACTAGGTCGTTTGCGCCAAGCTTCTCATGCCTATGATCCATAATGGACACTGAGATATAAATTAAAAAAGCACCAACCAATGAGGGTGATGCTTTAGAAGTCTGCCATCAGTCTATATCGATGCTTATCATTGATGTTTATGCTTATTATAAACATCAAGCAAAGCTCACTGAAATAGAAAATGCTCGCTTACATAGAGAATGACGAGCCGCAGCCGCAAGTGGTGGTAGCATTAGGGTTAGTGACCACAAAGCGCGCCCCTTCTAACCCTTCAGTATAATCAACGGTAGAGCCTTGTAGATATTGATAGCTTAAAGAGTCAATCACCAAGGTGACGTCACCATTATCAAAATTGGCATCGTCTTCATTCAGATCATTGGCAAAGTTAAAACCATAAGAGAAGCCTGAACAGCCGCCACCGGTGACATAAACGCGCAGCATAAGGTTACTATCACCTTCTTCTTCACGCAACCGACGTACTTTTTGAGCGGCACTATCGGTGAGGCTTAAGATGGTGGGATCCACAGGCTGGTTGGTAGTTGGACTATACTGGTTGGTTGCTGCGTTCATATTTACCTCAGTTGCTAAAATCAAATAGTGTCGTTTTCTACTTATGCCCGATCGTCTACTTACCTTTGATAGGTTGTCTATTTATCCTTGATAGGCGCGGCTTACCAACATTTGCTTATCAATAATAGGATGTGGCGAAGTCGTTTCGATTGGGGCCGTCATTAGGGCAAAGCAGTTAGGCTAAAACGAAGGCTGCTAGCGCTCAACCGCCTGATGTCAATGGTATTTTGACAGTATATCATACTTGGGGCTGGTGATAAGTTTGTCAAGGGTGACAGTGACCTTTGTTAAAAGAGACGCTTAGTTTGGCATTATATATAGTAGAGCCAAAAACTTATTGACGAAATAGTTATTTAATCGTTTGCCTATCTAGTAGGCGTTTGAAATAATAGCCGCCAGTTGGTGTGCTGCAAAGCGCATTTTGCCTATGAACTTGTTTTTGTTAGCAATACAGTCTACAAAACCTTTTTAACTTTTACAAAACTCTTGAGATGAAAAAACCTTATGATCGAATTTAAAGACGTTGGTGTTCGCCGTGATGGTCGTGAATTATTTGCCGGTGCTAGCTTTCAGCTACATCCAGGCCACAAAGTAGGCTTAACGGGCAATAACGGCACTGGCAAATCCACCCTATTTGCGCTATTACTAACCCGCATGGGCACTGGTGATACTGAGGTGACGCTCGATCGCGGTGAAGTGACTATTCCGGATGGCTGGCAGGTGGCGCACATGGCGCAGGAAGTCGGCGCAAGTGCGCAAACGGCGATTAATTATGTGCTCAGCGGTGATGAGCAGTGGTATAAAATTAATGAGGCTTTGAGTGATTTGAGTACGGTCAGTGATGACCAAATTGGTGTATTGCATCAGAAATTTGATGAAATTGACGGCTATCGTACCCCAACCAAAGCCGCACAAATCATGGCGGGCTTAGGTTTTAGCACCACGCAACACGAGCTGCCAGTAGACAGTTTTTCTGGTGGTTGGCGTATGCGTTTAAACTTGGCTAAGACTTTGATGAGTCGCGCGGATTTAATGTTACTTGATGAGCCCACCAACCATTTGGACTTAGATGCTATTTTATGGTTAGAAACCTGGATTAATGCCTTTACTGGTCTGGTTATTGTCATCTCCCATGACCAAACGTTCTTGGATAATACCGTTGGTCATATCTTGCACGTTGAGCAAAAGAAAGTCACCTTATATACCGGTAACTACCAGCAGTTTATTCGTACCCGTCATGAGCGTATGGCTCAGCAGCAGCAAGCTTTTGAGAAGCAAGAAGCGACTAAGGCACATTTAGACGACTTTATTCGTCGTTTCCGCGCCCAAGCCAGTAAGGCCAAGCAAGCGCAAAGCCGTATCAAACAGCTTGAGCGTATGAGTGAGCTGTCACCAATGATGGCGGATAATCCGTTCACTTTCCGTTTCTATGAGCCTGCCAATATGAGCTCGCCCTTGATTGAGCTGACCAATGCTGATATTGGTTATACCGACACACCACTACTCCATAACGCCAATGTGCAAGTAACCCCTGACACTCGTATTGGTCTACTTGGGATGAATGGTGCGGGTAAATCGACCTTGATTAAAGCACTGGTCGGTGAGCTTGGGGTATTATCTGGTACTTATGATGTCTCAGATACGCTCAAATTAGGCTACTTTAATCAGCATCAAATGGATGCTTTAGACGCTGTCGCCACCCCGCTACAGATGATGCGCCGCTTGGCTGGTAAGACCTCTGATGCTGAATTGCGTTCATTTTTGGGTGGTTTTGACTTTCGCGGCGACCGTATTGATACTCCGAGCGAGTTATTCTCAGGTGGTGAGCGTGCGCGTTTAACCTTAGCCTTGATTGTTTGGCAGCGTCCTAATGTGCTGGTACTCGATGAGCCCACCAACCATTTAGACTTACAAATGCGCCAAGCCCTAACTATGGCTTTACAAGGTTTTGAGGGTGCAGTAGTGCTGGTTTCGCATGATCGCGAACTGATTGCTAACGTCTGCGATGAGCTGTACTTGGTACATGACGGTATAATCGAAGAGTTTGATGGCGATATCAATGACTATGGCAAATGGTTGTCGGATAAACGCAAGGAAGCCAACAGTCCAGATAAAGGCGCTGATAAAAAAGGTAAGAGTAAAAAGGCCAAGAAAAAATTCGTTAATAAAGAAGACGTTTCACGTGAAACAAATCCTAACACTAGCGGTTCTGAGTCTGATAACTTAAAGCACGCTAAAAAAAAACTAGCAAATCCTAAGTCAGCTGCTGCATCATCGTTAACGAAAGAAGAGCAGCGCAAACTGGCCGCTGAACAGCGCAAGCTTAGCGCGCCTATTCGCCGCGAGATTGAAGATACAGAAAAAGCGTTGGCTAAGATTGACGATAAGCTGGCAAGTTTAGAAGTTAAGCTTGGCGATACTGATCTTTATGAAGAAGGCCGTAAAGCTGATTTGATGGTCTTACTTGATGAGCAAACCGCCCTACAGCAGCAGCATAGCGCTAGTGAAGAGTCTTTACTGGTAGCGATGACTACTCTTGAAGAGATGGAAGCAAGTTTTGAGTAGGAGGTTTTTGGGTAGAAGGTATTTGGTCAGCGCAGATAGCTACCAATGAGTAAGTGATACACAAAAAGGGGAGAGTGCTAGCTCTCCCCTTTTTTTACATTATTAAGTTATTGTCTACGGTATTTGCCATCACCGTAAGATAGTACATTCATACTAGTCGTACAGAGTTGGCAGTTTATTTTACCAGCAGCGGCTTTAGATAGATCAAGAATACGTCCCCTGATGAAAGGTCCTCTATCGGTGATTTTCACTATCACGCTCTGCTTTGTCTTTTTATTAGTCACTTTTACCTTCGTACCAAACGGCAGCGTTCTATGTGCAGCGGTCAGGGAATTCATATTGAAGATACTACCACTAGCTGTGCGTTTACCGTGAAATTTATTACCGTAGTAACTGGTGTTAGCGGCAAAAACCGTGGTACTTAACAGTAGTGATAACGTGATAACTAAAGACTTAATTAAATAAGACATTTAATACCTTTTTAAAATTTATAAAATAGACAGATACTCCTGCCTATGTTATCCATACTCCCTATGAGTTTGAATAATATAGGTATTTTACTATAAAAAGCTTACCACGTCCTCACGGCTCTGTAAAAAACGTACAAGGTCAAGCCGCTGAGCTGACTTATACTATCAATAAGCGCGAGGGTCGCTCGTCGCTCTCTCAAACTGAGCTGACATTGCGACAACAGTTGTCAAAAAATAATGATGCTAGAATTATTATTACTCATACTGACACCCACTCTAATAATAGCGTAGTCAATGACTCAGATAGCGTAAGCGCTGGTGCCGCTTGGCACTATTACTGGTAAGACGGTACTGGCAAGGCTTTGTTAGTAAAGTTATGGCTTCAAACTACAAGATGTTATTACACAGTCGCAGTCATATAGTTTTAAATACTATAACGTTCAGAATTCGTACACTATTATAATTAAAAAGCTTTTACCTTAAGGAACAATAATATGGCAGAAGAAAACTACTATGACATCTTAGGGGTCAAAAAAGACGCCTCAGATGCGGATATCAAAAAAAAATACCGCAAGCTTGTACGTCAATATCATCCGGATGTTAGCGATGCTCCGGACGCTGACAATAAGATTGCCGAAATTAATAATGCTTATGAAACCATAAGAGACAAAGACAAGCGTGCTGAATATGATGCCATGCTAAACAATCCGTTTGCCGGTCAAGGTGGTGGCTTCGGTGGACAGGCGGGCGGTGGTGGTCAACGCTGGGAAGATATGAAAGGTCAATTTGGTGAAGGCGAAGCCTTTGGCGATGGCGGCTTTCGCTTCGATGATATCTTTTCCGCATTTGGTCGCGGTGCACGCGGGCAAGAGGGCGGCCAATCACAGCAGAGCGGCTTTGATCAATTCGGCGGTGGTTTTGGCACGCAAGATAGCAAAGGTCAAGACCAGCACGCGGAAATTAACGTTGATTTGGCGTCGGTCTATAATGGCGATGACTATAGTATCAAACTGAACGTTCCCGTCCGTCAGCTTAATGGTAACGTGGAATATGATAATAAAACCCTCAAAATCAAGATTCCTAAAGGGATTACCGATGATAAACAGATCCGCTTAGCAGGACAAGGTGCTGCGGGTAGTGGGAGCGGCAAAAATGGCGATTTATTCTTAAAGGTTAAAATTACTCATGCCGATAATATTCGTCTAGAAGGCGCCAATGTTTATCAAACGGTAAACATCACCCCATGGGAAGCGGCGCTCGGTGAAAAAATTAATGTCACCACCCCAGCAGGAACTTTAGGCGTCACTATTCCCAAAAACAGTAAGTCTGGTAGTAATTTGCGCCTCAAAAATAAAGGTATCCCTGCCAAGCAAGCCGGCGATTTATACTTAAAGTTGAATATTGTCAATCCAGAGGTCAACACTGAAGCGGCAACCCAAGCTTATGAGCAATTAAAGCAAGCCTTTGCCGATACCAGTATTAACCGTTAATAGCCGCCATGATTTAACCGTGTTAGAGATGAATAATGACCATACGATAACGATGAAATAAAGCGCAAACGAGGATAATAATGATGAAACACTCGCCCGAATTAACCGACATTATCATGAGTTTAGATGAGCTGATATCTGCCTGTGGTCAAGAGCGCCAATGGGTTATTGCTTTGATTGAAGAAAGTATCATTGAATATGACGTACCTGAAAGCGAACAGTTCAGCGGCTATCAGCTGACTACTGTTCGTCGCGCATCCCGCCTTAGCCGTGACTTTGAAGCCAGCGTGCCAGCGATTGGCTTAATCATTGAGCTATTAGATGAACTTGAGCAGCTGCGTCAGTTTAAGCGCCAGTGGGAAGTAGAAACGCCGATGATTGAAGTAGAAGTCAGCACTTTAAAATAATCTATTGACTCAAAGTAGTTTGGCTGCTTAGATAAAATCATATCTAAGCGTGCATAGTAAATACTTGCTATTAATAGCAGATAAAATAAAAAGGGCAATAAATGCCCTTTTTTGTTTTTAAGAATAGCTTTTTGCTAAATTTTAATCACTATTAACGAGAATATGTAGGATCAGCTGCTGCCGTAAATAACACGTCAGTTGATGAGTTCAATGCAGTTTCTGCGGAATCTTGCACCACCCCAATGATAAAGCCGATGGCAACCACTTGCATAGCAATGTCATTCGGAATACTAAATAAGCTACTGGCAAGTGGAATCAATAGCAATGAGCCGCCAGCCACACCTGAGGCACCGCAAGCACTAATAGTAGCGACGAGACTTAACAATAGAGCCGAGGCAAAAGTAACTTCAATTCCTAATGTATGGGCAGCCGCAAGCGTTAAGACGTTAATAGTGATAGCTGCGCCAGCCATATTAATAGTGGCACCCAGTGGAATAGTCACTGAATAAGTATCTTCGTGTAGACCTAATTTGCGTGCAAGGTTCATGTTGACCGGAATGTTGGCCGCTGAGCTGCGAGTAAAAAATGCGGTAATCCCTGATTCGCGCAGGCAAGTAAATACTAATGGATAAGGGTTTTTGCCAGTCTTGATCAGCACAATTAACGGGTTAGCAACTAAGGCAATAAAGAGCATACAGCCGACCAATACCATTAAGATACGGGCATAACCTGCTAAGGCGGCAAAGCCAGTTTCAGCGACCGTATTGGCAACCAAGCCTAAGATCCCAAGAGGTGCCAGAGCAATCACCCATTTCACCACTTGGGACATGGCATCAGCAAAGTCGCCTACGATGGTGCGTGCGGTATCACTGGCTTGACGAAGCGCAAAGCCGATGATGATTGCCCACGCTAAGATGCCAATATAGTTGGCTTCAGCTACCGCGTTGACCGGATTAGCGACTAGGTTAAGTAGTAGGTTGGTCAGAACTTCTTTTAGGTTGGCCGGTGGTACTTGCTCAACGGTAGCGTTAACTAACACCAGCTCGGTTGGAAATAGAAAGCTTGCCCCTACTGCCGTTAGTGCAGCCAAAAAAGTGCCGAATATATACATAATAATGACGGGCTTAACGTAGACTTCATTGCCACTACGATGTTGGCTAATCGCTGCCATAACTAAAACAAACACCAGTACCGGAGCAACTGCTTTTAGCGCGCCAACAAACAAGGTCCCCAAAAGTCCTAATGCAATACCGATGCTGGGAGCAAGCCAGCCGATTAACACACCCAATACTAAGCCAATAATAATCAGCGGTACCAGCCCTATTCGTTGGTACATCGCAACTAATGAACGCATCTATACACCCTTAACCGAGTCAATAAAAAAACTAAGAATAATTAATCATGATAACAGCATGATAATTTGGGGGGAATGGTAGCATTTTTTCAGATATTCGCCTACTGCAATACAGCGATGATATCGACTTAGAGCATAGATTTAAGGCAAGCTATTGAAAGCCAAAAGTACGAAGGGAGAAGCATTATAGTGAATCGAATATAAAGCTAGTATCCAAGTTCTGAATGGGAATAGTAGCTAGTTTATCGAAGTAAGTAATTTAAGTGAGGCTGTTCAAAAGGGGGTAAACTTAATGGGGTTTGGCTCATTATATAGTTGGTTAGCTGTAAATAAGCGATTACACTTTAAAGTGAGTGAGTTCATAGCCTAATTGTTGATAACGCTTATATTTAACGCGTCCATCTTGCACGCTTGCGTCATCTGGTTTGATAATCTCAAGAACACGCGCGGGCTGTGTATTACTAGTAGCAGTGATAAAGTCATTAACGGGACGGGAAGTGGTATTGATAACAATCCCATTGAACTCCGCTGGCAGATAAGCGCCCAGTAGGACTGGGGCTAGAGATGACCCTATATTATCAACAGTGTTTTCGTTAGCTATTAGACGTTGATGTGGAATAAAGCTGCTGGCATCCTGGGCCCATAAAGCCTCATCAAAATCGCTAAGCAAAGCTTCATCCTCAGCAAGAATTAATAACGACTGGCTGCTTTTGTTGAGTGCGGTTTGGGTCAACTGACAAATAAAGCCCAAGAAATCTTGGGCTTTACTCTCACTTAACACATAAAAACTAATTTGCATCATGTAAATACTCTACATCACTAGCAGTTATGAAAGTCTATAACAGTTCTAAAGGGCTATGCCATATCTGCACAGTTTTTTAGATACTGCATGAATAGTGGCACAGGACGACCGGTTGCTGCTTTTTCTTTACCTGAGTTCCATGCGGTACCAGCAATATCTAAATGCGCCCATGCTTGACCGTCTTCGACAAAGCGAGACAAGAAACAAGCTGCAGTCACTGCGCCTGCACCCTTGCCACCGATGTTTTGCATGTCAGCGATAGGAGAGTCGAGCAATGATTGATAAGCATCATCCATCGGCATGTGCCAGATTAGATCACCTGATTGTTCACTAGCGTTCTCGAGCTCAAATAATACATCTTCATCATTACTAAATACTGCTGAGCGAACGTGACCTAAAGCAACCACACAAGCGCCCGTTAGAGTAGCAACATCAATAATGGCTTTTGGCTGATAACGCTGGATGTAGCATAAGGTATCTGCTAGTACTAAACGGCCTTCAGCATCAGTATTTAGAATCTCGACCGACTTGCCGTTCATGGCTTTAACAATATCACCGGGACGTGTTGCATCACCTGATGGCATGTTTTCTGCACAAGCGAGAGCACCCACAACGTTAATTGGTAGACGCGCTTCGCATAAGGCTTTCATCGTGCCCAACACGGCTGCTGAGCCGCCCATATCGAACTTCATTTCATCCATTGCGGCGCCAGGTTTGATAGAGATACCGCCTGAATCAAAGGTCACGCCTTTACCAACTAATACGATAGGCGCGTCGTCATTTGAAATTTGCGCGTTATCATCGCTATTCTTAGCCGCATTTTTCGCAGATTTTTTGCTAGGAAGTTTATCTGTGAGCACTTTTAGACCACTGCTAGCTTTTGCGCTACTGTTTGTGGTTTTATTGGCAGCTTGGGCACTGAATTTAGATTTGCCTTGATATTCTAAGATGACCAGTTGGCCTTCTTTAGTAGAGCCTTGTGACACCGCTAAAAAACAACCCATGCCTAACGCTGACATCTCTTCTTCACCTAGCACTGTCACTTTCAATAGATCAGGATAAGCTTTAGCCAAGTCTTGCGCTTGCTCTGCCATATAGGCGGGGAAGCAAATGTTCCCTGGCTCATTGGCCACATCACGGGTTAGATTTTGGCCGATAAATACGGACTGGGCAAAGTCTAGAGCTGGCTGCAAAGACTTGTCAGCGAGTAGATAGATATCAGTTAATACCGGTGTTGTTTGCTCAGATTTGTATTTATCAAAACGATAGCTTGCTGCTAATAAGTTTAGTGAAAATTGTCCAAACTGCTTCTCTTCTAGCGTATCACCTAAGGCGACAGTGATTGAAGCGACGCGCTTTTGCGTACTCTGATAGATGGTATTGGCAATTTTTTGTAGGACAGTGTTATTGAGCTTATCACAGCAGCCGACGCCGACTAATAATAGCTGGACAGGATTTTGCTTGGTGGTTTTTTTATCACCTGCCAATGCATAATCGGCAACGGTTTCGCAGGCTTTACCTTTAAAGTGTGAGACTTCAATGAGCTGCTCAATACGCGCTTGATAATCGCTCAAAGCGGATTCAGCCAGTATATTCTTCTTATCATCGACTAAAACGACCAAACAGGCCTCGTCTTTATTTTTGGCTTCTTTTTTGAGAATCTTTTGGGTGTGAGTCTTTGGTAGATGCTGAGTTAACTTAATATTCATATATTGTTATCCTTATTTATTTTTAGGGTAAAAGTTTAGAGTAAGAATTAATCTAAAAAACAGAAATGCAATTTATATTTATGAGCTCGTTAAGCTGTCTTTATAGTGTAGCATATCAAGGAATAAGTACGCAGTAAGCAAGGGTTAGGTAATGTTTTTAAACGCCGTTGTTGCCTGATCTTATCGACTTTACCACCTACATGTGACAATACCCGCCATACTGTTAATAGAATGACTAATGATGTGACGAGTATTGTTGTGCATAGGTTGATTGGCAGTCAGCTATTCTAGCTACTGCAACTATTTACCAACCAACTTATCAGTCGAGACTAAAGTGGCAAATCTATCTTGCAGCGCTGCCATGGCAGTGTTATGCACGACATCAGCATTTATCGCTTGCCCTTTTGCATCAGGTAAAGCGCGAGTAGCACAGGCGTCATGACAAACAAAGTTCTCAAAGCCCAAATCAAAGGCCGCCCGCACGCTTGAGCTAACACACATGTGACTCATAAAACCAGCAAAGATAATTTGCTGTTTGCCAGTGGCCTTTATAAGCTCTTGTAGCTGTGTGTCATGAAAGGCATTGGGGTGCGTTTTGGTGACGGTTTTCTCGTCGTTCATTGGTTGTAAGCTATCAACAATGGCAACATTGGAAGATGACGGATCAAAAATCTTCTCATTACCGTGATGGGCAATATGAAATAAAGGAATACTTTCTTTTCGTGCTTTATCAAGTAGCAGACGCGCGTTGGCCGTTGCTTTGCTACCGGCATCACCTAAAGGCATCGCACCGTCAACATATTCATTCTGAAAATCAATCAAGACAATAGCGCAATTTGACCAATCAATCGTAGCAGATTGACCACCAGCGAGTTCAAGTAGGGTAGAAGGAACAGACATCTTATTCTCCGTTAATGAGTAAACGATATGAAGCTAAATTCTAACAATTAATGGCGATGATATTCGGTGCATGATACGAACAACACACAAAGCCGCTGGAATGATAAGCATTAAAATAAATTAGAGATTTAGTTATTAGGACTTATAGTCCTTTTGTTTTTTAACTTTTATGTCTTAATTCGACCCTGTCTGATATCAGATGATAAGTACGTAGTTAGCAAGGGTTAGGTAATGTTTTCAAACACATTTCACAGCTATTTTTTACAAAAATATGCTAGCATTAGCGGTTACGCCTATCGTCTTCAGACAAATTTGAATAAGCCTATCAATCAACATGCGATTACTCGTGTGAATGCCAACCGCTAAGAGTACCTATTGTGATATTACGCCGCTACATGACCCGTCAGGTTGCCTCAACCACTGCTTTGGTATTGGGGTTTTTGATGATGATGATGCTTGGTGGACGGCTGGTACGTTACTTTGGTATCGCTGCCGAAGGCAACTTAGATATCAGCCTGTTATTTACTATCATTGGTTATAACCTACCGTACTTTTTAGAGTTAATTCTACCTTTAGCCTTTTTTATTGCCCTGATGCTAGTGTTTGGGCGGCTTTACGTTGATCAAGAGATGGCGGTTATTAATGCGAGCGGGGTCTCTCGCGGTAAGCTCGCGCGGTTGATGACACCATTAATTTTGGCCTTATTCGTAGGTGAAGCGGCGTTATCAGTGGTTGGTAAACCTTGGGGCGTACGCTCATCCGAGACTATCTGGCAGGAGCAAGCACTAACCAGCGCCTTTGATCTGATTCGCCCAACTGAATTTATAACCAATGGTAATTATCACTTGTATGTGGGCAGCCTAAGCGATAATAAAAAACAGCTACAAGACGTAATATTAATTCAAACGAAACCTGTCGATCAAGGCAGCGCTATAAGAAATACAGATACAAAAAATACAGACCCTGATCCAACCGATCAACTGTCCATTCCTGACTTGCCTAAAGCGTTAACTGACACTATAGACAGCAGTAACCAGTCTATTAGCAAAGATATTATTACGCTGGCTAAACGTGCGGAGCAAGTGGACAATGACGGTAGCGGCGTAACTCAGTTGGATTTATTTCAAGGGCGGCGTTATGAAGTGGGCGCGGGCAGTCTAAAGTATAATCAAGTTAGCTTTGATCGCTACCGTATTACTTTAACCGGATCGTCTAAAGAGGTAGTGACTGAAGACAATATTAAAACTCAAGCGATTGGACCCTTATGGCAAGCGGCGACCGGTAGCGCGCAAACCGGCAGTGTCAATGCCATACGTGCCGCGAAAGCGGAGCTTGGCTATCGTTTAGCGCTACCGTGGCTGATGATTATTGCGCCCATGCTGGCCGTGCCGCTGGCGCAAGTGCGTCCCCGTCAAGGGCGCTGGCTGCGTCTGTTTCCATCGGTATTGCTATTTGTCAGCTGTGCGATGGGGGTTATATCGCTGAAGAACGCAGTAAGTAAAGGTAGCGTTAGCGTGTGGTCGTACGCTTGGTTGATATTAGGATTTATGGTATTGGCACTTTATATGAATTGGGGCAATCGTATCCAACATCGGCTGCGCTTTCGCCAAAAAGACAAGCAACCTGTAACGGACAATAGCTTCGATCATTCAGACAGTAACAACCATGGCAACGGTTCTCAAGGAGGGCAATTATAATGCGCTCCTCACTATCTAAACAGCCATCTAAAAATCAGATGTCCAAAACTCAACCTGCCAAACTAAAAGTGCTCGGGCGCTACGTTAAAGTCAATGCGCTACTCGCGATTATCGGGGCGGTACTTGGACTGTGGGCGCTACAACTTTTATTCTCTTACTTATCTGAGCTTGATTCGCTAAACGACAGCTATACTATGTCTGAGGCGCTCAAATATATTCTTTATCGTTCACCTTATTTTTTAGAACAATTTATTCCCACAGGGGCGCTATTAGGCGCGGTAGTAGGCTTAGGGTTGCTGGCGAATAAAAGCGAGCTAGTGGTCATGCGCGCTTCAGGGATCAGCGTCTATCGTATTGTTGGCTGGGTATTACAGCCCGCCTTGGTTTTTGTGCTGTTGGCATTGGCTATCAATCAGTTTGTGCTGCCCCATAGCAATCAATTGGCTAACAACATTCATAATGAAGACAGCAGCTCGCTGGTCACGTCCGTACGCGGTTATTGGACGGTGCAGCCGCGCTTTAAGACCGTTGATGGCAATTATGACAACAATGCTGAAAATGGTGCCGACAATAATTCTGAGAGCTCAAAACTACAGCCTGATGGTAGTGATATTTTATATATTGATTATGCCGATGTGCAAGGTAATATTGGCACGGTAAAACGTTGGCATTTGGATAACAATGGCAACTTACAAATGGCTATTCATGCCGAGGGTGGGCGCTATTCCGGTCGCAAGCCTATAAACAATGCCAGCTCAAAAGCTAGCGAGCAATATAGCTATGAGTGGCAACTGAGCAATATGACCAGGCTGACTATCAATCAAGGCTTTGATAGCAGCCAAGCCAAACAGTCTTCTGACACTTTAAGTCTGCCATTTGCCCCTAAATCTGTCTATCTACTTACGCGTAAGGCGGAAGATCTGTCGCTCACCCAATTATATGAGCATCGTCAGTTTATGCGACAGCAAGATAAACGCTCTTTAACGCATGAGTTGGCTTTTTGGCAAAAGCTACTGTCCCCCTTATCTATTTTATCTCTAGTGATTGTCGCTTGCTCATTCGTCTTTGGTTCCCTGCGTACGCATAGCTTGGGTCTGCGTATCGTAGTGGCATTATTATTCGGCTTACTGTTTAGTTATGTTCAGGATTTGGTCGGCTTTATATCGCTGGCAACTGGATTTTCGCCGTTATTGATGGTGTTATTACCTATTATCGCTAGTGCTGTATTGGGCGGCTATCTGCTAAAACGGCAGATGTAGACTGATATGCTTTGATATAGATAGACACAAAAAAAGCACGCTAAATCATGACAGATTCAGTGTGCTTTTTATGGCTTAGTTTTTATTTGAATTTCACTACTTAATAGTTGCCGCTTAGTCTTTGGTCGCCATAGTAATCGTGTAGGTTTTACCTTGTTTCACTTTCTCACTATTACCAAATACTTCAGTAAATGAGCGCTTCATAAATTGACGTAAACCGTTGATCGTCACCACATAAAAGCGTCCGCCTTTACGCATACGTGCATGCGCATCGAGGAAATAGAGATAGTGCTGCTCTTTACCTACCTTGGCTGGTAAGTTTGACATCACCAAGCTAAAATCCTTCGCTTTATCTACATGATTAAAGCCGTTAGACAAATGCACATCGACATTATTCAAACCGTTCTTCTCGCAATTACGGCGCGCATATTCTACTGCCATAAAGTCCTTATCAATCAAAGTATGCTGACCATTTGGACATTCGCGTGCTGCCGCCATTCCTAGCACGCCATAGCCACAGCCTAAATCTATTGAGTCATCATCCTGCTCAAAATCAATATAATCGAGAAGCATCAAGCTACCGTCATCGAGCTTTTGTGGTGAAAAGATTCCCCACGTGGTCGCAAAGTCAAAAGGCTTGCCCAGCACGTCTTGGCGAAAATTAATATCATCGCGCCAGTGTTTTGCTTTGTCTAATAGGTCAGCAGGAGGTCTATGGCTCATGGGGTTCTCGGATAATGGATATGAAAATGGATGCGTGCAATTTATGACAATTAATAAGCCAAAATAAGTGAACGCTTTATAGTACGTATTGTAACGAGAAAAGAGGAGGTTTGCAGCTATGGATTGGTAGAAATTGTACTGATAAAATTGAGAGTTGGGGTTGAAGTAGGTACAAGGGTGGGTTAGTTTAATGTTTAGAGCTTAGCCTATCAGGAGTATCTACTTGAAATCTAGTACACACTTTAAAGAACATAAAGATAACTTACCTCTCGCAGTATCGGTAATTATCATAGCGGTATTAGCGCTTTCACTAGGTGATGCATTAATCAAGTTCACCAGCGCAGAGTTTGTTATCTGGCAAATATTTGTTCTGCGCTCGCTCCTAGTGATGCCTATTCTTCTGCTTTATCTTTGGATTAAAGTGCCAAGTGCTTTATCTGTTCCACCAGCGCTAGGCTGGACAATGCTTCGTAGCATCATGCTAGTTGGCATGTGGCTCGCTTACTACCTGGCTTTACCAAATCTAGATTTGTCGATTGCTGCTGCGACCTATTATACACTACCTATTTTTATAACTCTTTTTTCAGCCGGGTTTATTGGTGACAAAATCAGTCGTCTTGGATGGATGGCAGTAATTGTCGGATTTTTAGGGGTCTTATTAATACTGCGCCCAAAAGCTGGAGATTTTAACCTCTTTGCTATTTTGCCGTTAATTTCCGCTGTGCTTTATGCCTTGTCAATGATCCTAACTCGTACCAAGTGCCGAGAAGTTAATCCAGTCATGCTATCGCTTGCACTGAACCTGACATTCGTTGTCGTAGGGACACTGGCTGCGTTTTTGATTTCGTCAATCGTTTCTGAACCACGTAAAGGTTTCTTATTAGCTTCATGGACAAACATGGGGTTCGTAGAATGGGCGTTAATGGCACTGTTGGCAGCTGCAATTCTGATAGGTAGTGTAGGAGCAGCAATTGCTTATCAAAAGGCACCGCCCGCAGTCATTGGTACATTTGACTTTGCGTATGTTGGATTTGCTATATTATGGGGGCTAGTATTTTTTGCCGAAGTTCCAGACATGCTATCTTTAATTGGAATCTTCTTGATTGTCGTAGCAGGATTCATGTCCTTACGGCAATAATTGCTTCGTTTGCCCATAAACAGCTTTGTAGGGTGCGCCTAGCGCACCGAATAGCTCGCAAAAATTCATTTTCTATACGCGGTGGTATTTTGTAAAAGGCTTGGTTCAACTAGAAATAAGCTCGTCCCAAATTAGGGCGTGTTGAACATTCACAAATAAGCACTGCTGATAGCTAAAACTGTTCCAGACAAGATGCAAATTGACGATAATGCAGATGCCTTAGCTAGATTTGCTACACAGTATGGGGCAGTTTTAGCATTAGCCCGAAGGGACAGGACTCTTTTTTGCCGCTACTTTGTCAAAACTATCCGCTTAGAGTGACTAAACTAGATACTTTTGACTTTGAATCGCCTAAAAAATAGTCGCTGTCAGTGTTATGGTCGAATGTTCAACACGCCCTAGGATCATAAGCTATATCATGGATGAAATATTATGAACAATCTAAAAAAATTAATCAGGTTAAATGAACTTTTTATTGAATTAAAAAAGGTTTTGATCCGAGAGAATGAAAATAACTATGTAAAAGGAATTGATGCAATTTTAAGCAGGATACACTATGCGTTAGAGGATAACGAAGACGCTAAAGAAACGATTAAAAGCCCCGCAAGCTCCCGTATAAAGCTGGGCTAGAGCCAAAATATACACTAAATGACCACTTTTAGTTTATTAATCATCCCCTTGGATGATGCTTAGCATGCAACTTCTGCAATCTAGCCGTCGCCACATGCGTATATATCTGAGTAGTCGATAAATCACTATGCCCAAGCAACAACTGCACACTACGCAAATCCGCACCATGATTGAGCAAATGCGTAGCAAAAGCATGACGTAGGGTATGTGGCGATAAGTCTTTATCAATACTGGCGACATTGGCGTACTTCTTTAGTAGATACCAAAAGTTTTGCCGGGTCATATAGCCGCCTTGTGCGGTCAAAAAAACCGCTTGGCAATTTCCTGCCTTCAGGTGAGCAATCAAATCACCGCGTCCATGGGCTAAATAGTCTTCAAGCGCGTCTGCTGCATATTCACCTAATGGCACTAAGCGGGTTTTATTGCCTTTGCCGGTAATTTGTAGCCAGCCAGCATTCAGATTAACTTGCTCTATTGATAGATTAACCAATTCACTGACCCGTAGACCACAGGCATATAATACCTCTAGCATGGCTTTATCACGCAAGCCGAGTGCCGTGCTGCTATCGGGTGCCGCCAGTAGGTTATCGACATCAGCTTCTGCTAAGTCTTTTGGTAGTGGACGGCCAATCTTGGGGGTTTTGATACGCTCGCAAGGATTGTCTTCACGCAGATTACTAGCAATCATCCATAAATAAAATTGGCGTAGGCTGGAGAGCATTCGCGCTTGCGTACGTGGGGTTTTGCCGTCTTGAGCAAGAATAGATAGGCAATGCAATGCTTCATCGGGTTGCCAAAGTGTCAGTGCCGTATGATTGGTCAGCTCACAAGAGCGTAAGTCGCGTACATAAGCATTGCGAGTGCGGGTCGCTAAACCACGAGCGAGCATCGCCTGACGAAACTCGGTCATATAAGTCGGCTCGTCATCAACGGCTAGCGCTTTTGGTTGACGCTGCTGTACGGCACGGTCGCGACTCATAGGACAATACTCGGTGGTTGTATAGAATAGGTTGATTGGTTTAGACGTTTATCGCTTCATATAGTCGATCCAATTTAAAAACGATACGGTGCTGTTGGTATGAATTTTTTGCAGGCTCGAAGTACGCTTGCGAACAGCAAGCAAGAAACATTTATACCAGCAGCACGTTGATAGGAACGACTCTCTTTTATGTTGAACTGACTATAACGTTAATAAAATTTTTGTTAGGCAATTTTTATGCTTTAGGTACTATTCAAGTATTACTTCAATTATCAAAAGGCACTAAACACCATAACGAGGTGATTTCTGCACTGCGCGCAGCAAACAGTGGATCAGTAGTGTCTTGGCTGCGACCGTGCTTAGGTTGGGTATCGAGACGGTATTTCACTGCCAAACCAGCATCCGCAAACCAGCCCAATAACTCATCACGGCTGCGCAACTGCAAATGTTCCGCCAAATCCGACAGAATCAACCAGACCTCTCCCTGCTCGGCTAAGTGCTGTTTTGCGCCCTGCAAAAACCCACGCAACATCGTGCTATTGGCATCATAGACGGCGTATTCCAATGGCGAGGTTGGTTTAGCGGGCAACCAAGGTGGATTACAGACAATCAGATTGGCCACTGGCGCGTCAGTCGGAAACAAATCTGCTTGCTGCAACTGCACGGCTGACTCTAAGCGTGCAAAGTTCTCGCTGGCACAGGCCAAAGCACGTGGATTTAAGTCCGTCGCAATCACCTGTTGCATACCGCGCTGCGCCAAGATAATTGCCAGCAAACCGGTTCCGGTACCAATATCAAAGGCGATATCATGTTCATTAGGCAGCGGTGCATCGAGCAACAACTGCACATACTCATGACGTGTTGGCGCGAAGACACCATAATGTGGGAAAATTGATAGACCTAAATTTTCAATCGGCACCCCTTTCGCGCGCCACCCCGCCGCGCCTAACGCCCCTTGCAAGTCACGAAACGAGAGTAAACATGGCTCATCCAGCTCACCAAAAGCAGCCGTACAGGCAACACTCACATCGGGGGCGCGACGTAACTGACTGACATAACGGGTATCAAGTTTTAATAGCAAGCGGCTTAACACGCGCGAACGCTGGGCTTGGGCTTGGCGTTGCTGATGAAACAAGTTAGGTAACGTTTCAGGTAACACTGACTCAGCCGTAGGTTTAGCAGATTTATTCTTGTTGGCCGCTTTGCTAGTTTTGCGCTGCTCAGAGCGCTCAATGCGTCGAGTGAGGGCTTGTAGTAATTGCCGCGCATTATGAAAGTCACCGTCCCACAGCATTGAAGTGCCCGCGCAAGACAAGCGATAGGCCTGATCTGCTGTCGTTTTGTCGTCGACCAAAACAATACGCGCGGGCGGCACTTGATTGCTTTGGGACAACCAGCGGGCATTACGTAAGGTTTCGTTTTCGTGCCACTGCACATACTGCTTTTCTGTTGGTAACACGCTGCCTACCTTTAACTTGTGAATAATATGTTCCCTACAATGCAAAGATATAGTCGATTCAATTTAAAAACGATACAGTGCTACTGGGATAAATTTTTTGCGGCCTCTGTCCCGCTTGCGAACAGCACGTAAGAAAAATTTATACCAGTGGCACGTTGCTATACACGACTCTCTTTTATTGTGAACTGACTATATCTTCGCGTTATGTATTGCGCTGTTATGAGTGCTCTATGTAGCTATACGTACATTTGAATGCATTCAAGTTGGCAACCGACAATTAGCAACTATTAGGCGCTTTTTTTCTTTACTAAATAGCGATATGTTGGCGCCTCATTTAGAGTTTCTTGATGGACAAGCGTGTGCCCCAAATGACGGCAAAAATTAGGAATGTCGCGCGTGGTGGCTGGATCAGTGGCTAATATCTCGATAATATCACCGCCATCCGCTTTACGGATGGTCTTATGCAACATCATGACTGGCTCAGGACAAATCAGCCCCTGAGTGTCTAAATGATGGTTAATAGAGATGTCTAGTATTGAAGTTGTCATAGTCATTTTTTTAAATTGAATGAGTTAAATGCAATTTTTCTGCCAAATGTACTTACTTATAATGGCTTATTATCCAAATCAGTAGCGATATCCATAGATGTCTCTTCAGTGGTTTCTGACAAATCATCTACTTCTAAAAAGTCAAAAAAGCGCTTAAAACTAACTTTAAATAAGAATGCCACACCAAGCCATGAGGCCAACCCCAGCCAAGCGGTATCAGCAAACAGCAGCCCACCGATAAGAATAATGCTCGAGACCCCAATAGTCATTATCACCATCGATGCTTGGTTGAGCCGATAGCGATAAATAATAAAGGCATCATAAAGCGTCATAGGAATGGTCAGGGCAATCAGCACATACGGTAGATTAAAAAACAATCGATACAGCAGCTGATTGTCATGAAACATCTTTATGCTGGCAATCGTCCCAAAGACCATAAAGGCAAAAATAGCGGCATAAATCAGGTACACCGCAATTTTGTTTACTCGCTGTGCGCCTTTAATACGAGTAACCGCAAGCGGAGTAAAGCCGTACTGCGTAGATTGATTTGGGGCATTGGTCATAACAAGCAGCCGTCTTTTAGGTAAATATTATTAACAGAGTTATAAATGTGCTGATAATTTTTGGTCTGACTACTACTTGTCTGACTACTACTTGTCTGACAGTTGCCTTAATCAGCTTGGATGGCATCAATCGCTATGCCACTACTAGGCTCAGCGAAGTAAGTAGACATCAAGATACAGGCAGAGATATCATCAATCGGATCGCGCTGATTTTTAATCCAACCGTTCTCCCATGCCAGCTCGCGCGCTTCTACTGAGGTCAAGCGCTCATCACAAAGTATCACGGTCGCCGGTGAGTGCTGCTCTAATAGGCGATGAGCCAACCTACGTGCGAACTTATGCGCGCGCTTCGAGAGCATGGAGCTGCTGCCATCCATATTTAGCGGTAGTCCAACGACCACTTGTGCGACGCCCCAAACTTTAATGATGCCAAGTAAATTATCCCAGTCAGGTTGTCCGTTATTCATCGCTAGAATATCGAATGCGCGCGCGGTCTCGGTAATGGTATTACCTAGTGCCATGCCCATTTTTTTAACCCCATAATCTAGTGCCAATATGAGGTGAGGCTTAGTGGCGGGCTCAGCAACACTGGTATCATCGATTTTGTCGATTTCTTTGTTGATTTCTTTGTTGATTTCGAAGTCGGTCTCACTATCTACCATAGTAGGGGGCGTTTCCTATATTGTTTTTATAGTGTATTGAGATTAGCTTAGTTATCAAGCGTGACCGATATCACTGCTTAGATAATCAAAATTGACCCCAATCTTATCAGCGGCTAGCTGCCAGCGCTCTTCAAAAGGCGTATCAAATAATAAGGTTAAATCAGCAGGACATACTAGCCAGTCACCGTTATCAAGCTCGCGCTCAAGCTGTTTTTTACCCCAGCTGGCGTGACCTAAGCACAGTTGATAATGACCGACCCCTTGACCCGCAGCAATACGTTTAAGAATATCTTGACTGGTGGTAATACAGACGTTCTCAGAGATGGCAAATGAGGAAGCCCACTCTGGCTGGCCTGTATGAAGTACAAAACCCACTTCAGGGTACACAGGGCCGCCTTCTAACGCTAAATCTTCCATCACCTGTGTATTAGTGACCTCGATATCTAAATCTTCTAGCAGCTTGCCTACCCGCGATTGCTCTAGCGGACGGTTGACTATCAGACCGAGGGCGCCTTGTTTATCATGGCGACAGATATAGATCAGCGCCTGCTCAAACCTAGGGTCTGACAGCTCTGGTGCCGCAATTAAAAAATGATGGGTCAAGTTAGCTCTAGGCATAGGGGCAAGTACAATATAAAAGAGGTGGGGCACTACTATATGGTGATACTGAGCAGAAAATCAACTGAAGCCAAAAATCACTGACGTCAGAGGTGGAGCTGGCTGGGAAAATATTAACTGGCAGCAATATTGAACGTTATCAACTCACGAGTATTTATAACCAACTTGTTATTCAACGGCTTTATTTAACATCAGTTAGCAAGCTTCTCGCATGATCACGAGTTACGTCGCTGATAGTCACACCGCCGGACATTCGTGCCAGCTCATCTACTTGGGCGTTATCGGTCAAGATAAGCAGCTCGCTTTGGGTCTGCTCATGATGATGTTTTTGTACTAAAATATGCTGGTGCGCTTGCGCCGCGACTTGCGCTTGATGAGTAATGGCCAATAACTGCTGAGTCTGCCCCAAGGTGCGCAGTAACTCACCCACCACTTGCGCGGTACCACCACTGATACCGACATCAACTTCATCGAACACTAACATAGGTTTGGCGGCATTATTATCCGCATTGGTCGCTTGCAATACTTGCATGACTAATGCCATTCGCGACAGCTCGCCGCCGGAAGCGATTTTATGTAGCGGCTGCATTGGCATGCCAACATTAGCACTAAATAATAGGTCAATATCGTAGCAGCCTTGAGCATTATAATGGGCTGAGTCTGATTTCTTGGTAAAGACAAATTCACAGCGTGCATTAGGTAGCGCCAGCGGTTGCAACTGCGCAATCAGCTGCGTACAAATAGTCGGGGCGGCCTGCGATCGCTCATCATTCAATTGAGTTGCCAGCTGCAGGTATTCTTGCCATGCTTGCTCAATTTGTGCGGCCAAGACATCGCTACTGGGCTCATTTTCTAGTTGCTCTAATTGCTGTTCCCAAGCCTGCGCCTCGGTGATTAAATCGCTTACTGGCAAATTATGCTTGCGTGACAACCGATGACCTAAGCTTATCATGCTATCTAGTGCTTGCAGACGCTCAGGATCAGGCAGTTGTTGCTCAGCATAATCTGAGAGCAGCGCCGTTACCTCGGTAATCTGCTGTTGCGCTAAATGCAGCTGCTCTGAAGCCTGTTCAAAGGTTTGACTGACACCCATTTGATAATCACACAGCTTGATAGCTTGTCCGAGCAGGGTCATTACATCCGGCTCATCAATGTCATTATCCAGTAGATGCAGACCATGACTGGCTTCTTGCATTAAGGCTTCAATATTAGACAGCTCTTCGTGCTCCGCTTCGATCTCAAAATAATCAACGCTCAGTAGCGGCGAGATATCAGCAAGTTGGCTTTGCAGTAGCTGAATTCTATCTTGACGTTGAGCCTCGCGGCTAGCAATGTCATCAGCACGGCGTTTTAGCTGTTGATACTGCTGATAGCTACTTGCCGTTTGTGCCACTAACGACGTTATCTGTGCCATCTCATCAAGCCATTGCACGACAAACTGCGGCTTAAGAAGTGCTTGCTGGGCGTGCTGGCTATGAATATTAACCAACAATGCGCCCAAGCTCTTAAGTTCAGCCAGACTAACGGGTGTGCCGTTTAGCCATGCCTTTGAGCGTCCATTGCTACTTAGTTGCCGGCGAATTAATACTTCTGGCTCATCTAATAGTCGATCATGCTCAGCAAACCAATCAGCGACGACACTATTGTCTTGAACATCAAACTGGGCATAAATATCAGCGTGAGCGGCACCATGCCTTACCATCGCACTGTCTGCTCGTTCACCGACGCATAAGGATAGCGCATCAAGTAGCAGCGACTTGCCGGCTCCTGTTTCACCGGTGATGACATTAAAGCCTTCAGCAACGCTCAGCTCATGCTTGGCTATCAACGCAAACTGATATAAAGTTAGTGATAACAGCATCAACGCCTCTCATGGCAGACAATTAACATCGAATAAGATCCTCGGTGAGTCATATCTAAAATAGATGGGTACTTATTAGTAAAAGGTAGGTATTATTAAGTAGGTAGCATTGATAAATAGTATGGTGTCAAAATACTCTAAATACAAATTTTAGAGATGACTAAGCACATAAATCTACATAGATAAGCGCCTATAAAATCAATAAAAATAGTTGTTAATAAACATTGTAATGATAGTTAGACTAACGATAAGCTTTATCAAAAGCAACTGTATTCAAAGCAGAGCACTGAGCAATTTACTTTAAGGTAATTTTATAATATCGGTGCCCAAGGTATAATTGCAAACACTACCTTGCTTTATAGCGGTCAGGCATGATTAAGATAACCGAAAAATACTGACTCCAATCAGTAACAAAAATTTCAGCTGGGTTGTAACAAAATTTGTAGATATAATGTGGTAGCATAATCTCACATAATGATAAAATCTTGCTACAATCTCTATATACGTGGCGATACATTATAAGAAGTCAGCGCGTTGTAGGACAGTGTACTTTTAGTAAAGTGAGCAGCTAACTCAGTATTTTAAAGAGTTTGATTTAAATTCTTTATCTGTATCTGAAACCTTTATGTGGTTTTAGAAACAACCCCCTCAACCAGTCGCTTATTTTTTAGTTTAGCAATAATTATTTGATAAGGAAGCCACTATGACAGCGGCAAAATTTACCAATGTGACGGTCAATTCTCAGGCCACAATATCTTATGATGGGCGTTGTTCAAGCCACACCATCATGTTTGAGGACGGTCGCCATAAAACATTAGGCGTCATACTACCGTGTGATAATATTGTCGAACATTATCACTTTAGCACCAATACCTCTGAACGTATCGAAATCATCAGCGGTGAGTGTGAAGTCAAAATCAATGGTGATGAGGAATTCAGCTACTACCGCGCTGGACAATCATTTGTGGTCGAAGGTAATAGTGGGTTTAACTTACGTACTGAAGAAATCGTTCAGTATGTCTGTCACTTAGAAGGCTAATATTAGTTATCCAGTAAACCATAAAACCATAGCCCAAATATTAGAGCTACAGCTTGAAATTGTAGCTCAAAACTGTAGACCGCCAACTTAGAAATCGTAGCATTATCAATTGAAAATAAAACAAATAAGATCACTCTGATTTTGTTTGTTTCTTTTTAATAAGACCGTCTATAATCGCATGTTACCTTCTATTCTATTAGCCTATCTTATTTAGCGATAGCCAACTTTTAATTTTTAATCAGCAGGCCTGTTATGGCAAAACCCAGCTATTTTTATGGCATTCATGCTATCGATGCCTTACTTGAATATCGTCCTCTCGATGCGCTAAGTTTATTTGTACAGCAAGGACGCGAAACCGACAGTCATGTACAAGCTATTATTGCGCAAGCGCAAGCGAATGGTATCAGTCTTCAACCTACCCAAAAAGACAATCTGACCCAGTTGTGTGGCAGCCCGCAGCATCAAGGAGTAGTACTCCATGCCCGTCCGCTAAGTTTCGCAGATGATGGCTTGCTGGATACCATTACCGGACGCGATCAGTGTTTACTGCTGGTACTCGATCAGATTACCGATGCGCATAACTTTGGTGCTTGTCTACGCACGGCAGTAGCAATGGGTGTCGATGCCGTTATTTGCCCGAAGCATCATGCGGCTAGCCTAACGCCAACGGTTGCTAAGGTATCGGTTGGTGCAGCAGAGATGATGCCTATTATCAGCGTGACCAATCTAGCGCGCACGCTATCGAAGATCAAAAATGCCGGCGTATTTGTATTCGGTACCGCACTCAATGCCGATGCCAAACCCATACATGTCGCAGATTTGACTGGCAAAACCGCGCTTATTATGGGTTCAGAAGGTGACGGTATGCGTCGCTTAACCACTGAAAGCTGTGATGAGCTGGTTTATATTCCGATGTCAGGTAACGAGCATGGCAATCTACAAAGCCTTAACGTCAGTGTCGCTACCGGTATGGCGCTTTATGAGATCAATCGGCAGCGTACTTTAGCTGCTGGGCAAGGGTAAGATAGGTCTGATGCAAAGGCTCTAGTTGCAAATGTAGGCTAGCCAAATCACCTTCATTGACGACAACGTCATCAGCATGAAGATTGCGTTCTTCGCGATTAAGTTGATTGACCATAATGGCTCTAATCTTTGCCGCGTTTTGCTCATCACGCAGACTTGCACGCGCAAGCTGCGTGTCCTCGGTCGCATCAATGACTAAGATACGCTGACATAGATTGGCCAATCCTGCTTCTGATGCCTCAATGAGCAAAGGTGCCGATAGCACTACATAAGCTGATGTGCTGCCCGCTAACTGTATTTTTGCAGCTTCACGTATCGCTGGATGGGTAATGGCCTCAAGCTCAATCAGCGCTTCAGGATGGGTAAATACGTGCGCACGTACCAGCGCGCGATCCATTTCTCCTGCAGCATTAATCACCCAATCCCCGAATTTTCTCTGGATTTTACGTAAGGTTGCGCTACCTTTAGTAACCACTTCATGGGCGATTACGTCAGCATCGATAATATCAATTCCTTGTTCAGCAAACCAGTTAGTGGCAGCGGACTTACCACTACCGATACCCCCGGTTAACCCAACTACTAAGGTTTTGTTTTTAGCTTGCTGACGCGTCAGGTTGGTATTAGTAACCGCGTGATGAGACGTTGAATTAAAGTTTGTTGACATATAAATGACTTATTTGGCTGATAGAATAAAAAATAAAAACAACTAATAAACATAATAGGTAGGATCTGGCAATATGACGACAATGGAGGGTTATAACCGCTATTGCCTTTAAGCGTACATGCCCAAATACCAGTTGACGATATCTGAGCCATATAGTAACGCGATGATTCCAGCGATAGCGATATAAGGACCAAAGGCGAAAGGTTGGCTCTCGCCCTGTTTCTTCATTAAAATAATACCAATGATTGAGCCGAGTAAGGATGACAATAGAATAATAAGTGGCAACATTAGTGGCCCAAGCCACGCGCCCATTACCGCTAATAGTTTAAAGTCGCCTTGGCCCATACCGTGTTTTTTGGTGATCAAATAAAATACTTTGACCACTACCCATAGCGATAAGAACCCTAATAATAGGCCCCAAATTGACTGAGTTGGCGTTACAAACCAGCTTTGGGAGTTGACCGCTAGGCCCAGTCCTGCTAATGGAAAGGTAAAGCGATCAGGTAGCAGCTGGGTATCAAAATCAATGCCTGTTAAGGCAATGAGCGTCCATACCAATATCAATGCTGATAGACCAACTGCATTAACACCAAAATGATAAACAACCACTGCTGTTAATAGCGCGGTGACCAGTTCAACGATAGGATAACGTAGCCCAATAGCTGCTTTACAGTCAGAGCAGCGTCCGCGTAAAGCTACCCAGCTTACAAGAGGAATGTTTTCATACCACTTGATTTTGTGTGCACAGTGAGGGCAGCGTGAGGCTGGTAGACTTAAAGTAATGGGAACATCATTAGCGACCATGCGAGTCAATGCTGCTGAATGTTCAGGGTTCATATCCGCTTGTTGAGATAAGAACTGGCCACACTCTTGTCGCCAGCCATAGACCATCATTAGTGGAATACGGTGAATCACTACATTTAAAAAACTGCCTACGCAAAGACCTAGTAGCGCAAACACGACTAAAGCCAAGCTCATATTATCTTGTAATAACGGTATCAATTGCATCAAGTCGCTGTCCTTCAATTAGCCATTAGCCTACCACTGAGCCCATCTGGAAGATTGGCAAGTACATGGCAATCACTAAGCCACCGACCAACACACCTAACACCGCCATAATCATTGGTTCCATTAAGCTGGTTAAGCCATCGACCGCGTTATCGACTTCGTTTTCATAATAGACAGCTACCTTCTCCAGCATTTCCTCTAAACTACCGGACTCTTCACCGATACTCACCATCTGAATGGCCATACTCGGAAATACGTTGGTTGTGCGCATTGAAAACTGCAATTGTTGGCCCGTAGAAACATCGTTTTTTATTTGTTGAGTGGCGTTATAAAACACCACATTGTTGGTTGCCCCAGCAGTGGATTCTAGAGCATCAATCAGTGGCACACCAGCGGCAAAAGTAGTAGATAGCGTACGAGCAAAACGGGCTATAATGGCTTGATAGGCAATATTACCAAATATCGGCGCCTTTAAGGTGGCACGGTCTAAAAAATCGCGAAACTTCTTAGATCGTTTTTTAGACTCTGAAAAACCAACAATGGCAGCGCCAATCACAATAATCAAAATGAACCACCAAGCTTGCATCCACTCAGACATGCCCACGACCATTTGAGTAAACGCAGGTAGCTCTGCGCCAAAAGACTCAAATAGATCTGAGAATACTGGTACCACTTTAATCAGCAAGATCATAGTGACAATGACAGCAACCACGATGACCGCAATAGGATATTTCACAGCTTTTTTAATTTTTGCTTTGAGTAATTCACTTTTTTCTTTGTAAGTCGCCACCCGTTCAAGCATGGTTTCTAGGGCACCTGACTGCTCACCAGAATCGACCAGCGAACAAAATAGATCATCAAAGTAGCGTGGATGTTTGCGAAGGGCAGAGGCAAAAGTACCTCCGGCTTCAATATCAGCCTTTATCTGTAAGACCAAATCTTTCATACTGGGATTATCAAGTGAGTCAGCGACAATCTCAAAGGATTGGGTCAAGGGGACGCCCGCTTTCATCATAGTTGCCAATTGGCGCGCAAAAATCGCAATATCAATAGGCTTAATGGCTTTTTTAAAGGTGTATAGTGGCTTGGGCTTTTTCTTGATACCTTTAACAGTGATGCCCTGTTTACGTAAGGTCGCTTTGGCCAGCTCCAAACTACGACTGGTGGTCTCACCTTTGACTTTTTGTCCGCGTCGGTTAACCCCATCGTAGACAAAGTCTAACAGCATATCAGTCTTAGCTTTCGCCATGTTTCTACCCTCAAATTTTGTCTAAGATGGACTTCTTAAAAAATAGAACAATGCCTGAACTAAGGTATTAAACTTATAGGCCTTATTTTAGCGTAAAAAATCAGTGATTAATCAATGATTATAAGTTTTAAGGCTTTTATTTTAAGTACTATTGACTACTAAAAGCTATTTATAGAAGTTTGAACTATAAAAGCCTAAATTTTGAAAGTATAAAAGTTAGCTGTACTTCGGTTTATAATCACTTTTTTATAGTTATTATTCAGAGGTGACCCGCATCATTTCTTGAATACTGGTCACTCCCTGTAATACTTTTAAAATGCCAGAGCGGCGCAAATCCCTAAAGCCATTCCTGAGTGCTGCATCTTTAATATCAATGGCATTACCGTCCTCCATGATTATGCGCGAAATATCTGGGCTAACTTTCATGACCTCATAGATACCCACCCGGCCTTTATAACCATCGCGGCATTCGCCACAGCCTACAGGTTCATAGATCGTGTTATCTGGATTGTCCAAATCAATGTCAGCAAAACCAATTTCAAGCAAGCTTTGGCGTGGAATATTGACAGCTTTTTTACAGTTCTTACATAAGCGTCGCGCTAGCCTTTGCGCGATAACTAGGTTCACTGAGGTGGCAATGTTAAATGACGCTACTCCCATGTTACGCAGACGCGTTAAGGTCTCAGGAGCAGAGTTGGTATGCAGGGTTGAAAGTACCATATGACCAGTTTGTGCCGCTTTAATAGCAATCTCGGCAGTCTCAAGGTCACGAATCTCACCTACCATGACGATATCTGGATCTTGGCGTAAGAACGATTTAAGAGCATTAGAAAAGGTTAGTCCTACTTTCGGGTTGACGTTAACTTGATTAATACCTTCAAGGTTAATCTCGACCGGATCTTCAGCGGTCGAAATATTGGTCTCCCCAGTATTAAGAATATTAATGCCAGTATAGAGTGATACCGTCTTACCGGAGCCGGTAGGTCCCGTAATCAGTAACATCCCTTGCGGTTTATGAAGTGCTTCTAAGAACATCTCTTCTTGATCTGGCTCATAGCCTAGAGCTTCAATACCAAGCATCGCTGATGAGGGGTCTAAAATACGCAAAACCAGTTTTTCACCGAATAGGGTTGGTAAAGAGTTTACCCGAAAGTCGATGGCTTTATCTTTAGATATTTTAAGCTTGATACGTCCATCTTGCGGGACACGGCGCTCAGAGATGTCCATTTGTGACATGACTTTTAGACGTGCAGCAATTTTACTGGCCAGCTGTACTGGTGGGTTGGCCATTTTCTGCATAACCCCATCGACTCGAAAGCGTACACGAAAGGTCTTTTCATACGGCTCGAAATGTAGGTCGGAGGCGCCCATGCGGATAGCATCAACCAGCATTTTATTGACAAATTTTACTACTGGCGCTTCATCGACACTATCAGAAAGTTTGGTCTCGCCTTCATCATCACTGGTCTCTTCAAAGTCGATGTTTAAGTCGCTATCAGCAAAACTACCGAAGTTTTGCATACTATCTTCATAAACGCTATCAATACGTTTTTTAAGTTTATCTTCTTCGACTATCACGATTTCAACAGACAACCGCGAATTAAAGGCAATAGCATCAATCGCGTCAATACGTGTGGGATCACTCAAGGCGACAAACAATCGCTGTCCACGCTTAAAGATTGGGAGTGCATTAAACTTACGGACGATTTTTTCATCAACCAAGTCTTTTGGAATCACATCGTTACTGAGTGCATTGAGGTCAAATAGCGAGTCACCGAATGCTTGTGACAGCATTTGTGCCAACTGATAAGCCTTGGCCACTTTATTGTCTACCAGATAAGGCACCAGTTCTATTTGCTGCCGCTGCGACTCAGTCTGCGCCGTTTTCATGTGCGCTTCGCTGACAACGCCTTCGCTAACCAGTTGCTGCGCTAAACCACCAAACTTGCTAGTTGTGGTAGACATTACTATCTCTCCTCGGTGCTGAATGTGCCATAAACTTATATAAAACCAAAATACTATTTATAGTATAGTGCTTGTTTTATATAGGGCTCTTTATCGACATAGTCTGCTGTTACTGTATCAATGAGCTGGCTATTGGCCGTATGCGGTTTTTTATTAATATTGTTTTATAACGACTGAATTGTTTATCGATTGATTTTAGAGTAACGCTATTAAAAATTCTAGTTTGGCTAGTTTAAAAGGCCATTAACAACAGAACACATCCTTCAGCACTATACTATAACTATAGCACTTGTGAAATATTTGTTATACTTGCGCGCATATTAGCCGAATCGGCAATGATGAATACAAGGTAGATGAGTAATGCAAGCTTGGGTAATTGGAAATTGGAAGCAGAATCCAGCAACGAGTCACGACGTCAATGCACTTATGGATGATCTATTAACAGCCGTTACCGCTGAAGAGTCAACTAGGGCAGGGACAGCGAAACACTGTCAGTTGATGATAGCACCAAGTTGTATTCATATGGCAGCTGCCAGTGCGCGCCTGCAAGGGTCTTCCGTATTGTGCGCCGCTCAAGACATTAGCGCTCATAGTGCTACTACCGGAGCCTATACCGGTGATTGCTCAGCGCAGCAAGTGACTGATGCGGGCGCAATATGGACGCTAATTGGACACTCTGAGCGTCGGCAGTATCATCAAGAATCTCATGATTTGCTTGTACAGAAACTTGACAATGGCCTTAAACAAAATTTAGGAATCGTGCTATGTATCGGTGAAACTCAAGCGCAATATGATGCTGAGCAGACCTTTGACGTACTTGACGAGCAGCTAGCCGTAATAAAAGAGTTGTTAGAACAACAGGCAAACCAGCAGTCAGGCCAACAATCAGCTGCGCCGTCCGATGTTGCTGTAACTTTATCCGAACGCCTAATCATTGCTTACGAACCCGTTTGGGCAATTGGCACCGGCAAAGTGCCGACCGTAGCTGAGGTGAGCGCCACTCATAAATATATCAAGCAAACTATAAGCAGCTTTGCGGCACCCTTATCTACCGTTAGTGTGTTATATGGTGGTAGTGTCAATGCTGACAATGCCGATAGTTTTGCAGCAGATTCTATGATAGACGGGGCATTGGTTGGTGGTGCCTCATTAAAAGCAGAAAGCTTTTTAGCAATCGCTGAAGCCTTTAACCGAGCTAAAACTTAGTTAATATCGCTAAAGCTTATATGCCTAGCAGCCGTATAGCATTTAAAATGTCTTTGTAAGTCAATAAAAGTGGGTTTAACAGTGCCCTTGCAATCGTGTACAATGCGCCTTATTTAACGTCACTGTACTTTTATAATCATTGTACTTCTATATACCTAGTATTAGACCCTAAGATTTAACTCCCGTTATCAGTCGTCATTACGCGGCAAAAGAGGCCACCATGTTTACGTTTATATTAGCCCTGCACATTATCGTGGCCATTGCCATGATTGGCTTGATTTTGATACAGCATGGTAAAGGGGCAGACGCTGGGGCTTCTTTTGGTGCTGGTTCGTCTGGAACCATATTTGGCGCGGCGGGGACAGCAAATTTTTTGACCCGTGCTACGGGAGCATTAACAGTAGTGTTTTTTATAACCAGTATGACGCTTGCTGTAAATGCGCGTAAGCAAGCTGAAGATCAGTTTCGTTTAGATGCGCCAGTCTCAGCGCCGCAAACGCCGCGCCCTTTGACAGAAAATCCTCAGTAGCTGTATTTAATTCAACCTTTTATAGTGGTAGTATCTGCTATATAGCTTCTGCGTTTTTTTTATTGGCAGCTCTTGCTATTCTAGTGGGTTAGTTTTACAATGCTTTCCTGTTTTGGCAGTCTGCACTTCTCGTAAGTACCATCCTCATGGTATAGCACAATAGAATAAGAGCAGTAAGCTAAAACAGGTTAGTAAAAAAAGTTAAAGCAACAAGTAGACATAAGCGATTGTGGTGGAATGGTAGACACGCTACCTTGAGGGGGTAGTGGCGCAAGCTGTGGGGGTTCAAGTCCCCCCAATCGCACCAACTTTTTTTATACTGAACCATATTAAGTTAGTAGTTATAGCAACGATGTTTTTAGTTTAAAGTTTATTTGAAATAAAGATTGACAGTTCTATAAAACTTCCCTATAATATGCGTTCTAGATTGATGCGGGGTGGAGCAGTCTGGTAGCTCGTCGGGCTCATAACCCGAAGGTCGTTGGTTCAAATCCAGCCCCCGCTACCATATTTTATACTGATATTTTGTATACTAAATTCGTCAGTGACAATCAGCCCACCATTATGCTTGTGGGTTTTTTTGTATCTGTTAGTCAGGGTTATCGCGGTATCTACCCTACTTATGCTAAGCTCTATGCCCATAGAGTACGATACTATTCGTCTACTTACGCGATTGTTCGTAAGCGACACTGCCTTTTACTTCATACTCTTTTATTGATAACTTTGCCTTATATATAATAAGCACATTCATGAGCTGAGCTTGATGTTCCTAAGTCATGTCCTTATATAGTGTAGACGTAAAACAAATATTGTAATGAGCTAGAGCTATTATATAATTAACAGAATACATAACAATTACTGTGAGCCTCGTAAATAAAAAAGTAATAAATAAGCAAATAGCGCGGTTCATTAAGTACGACAGATAAGTGAATAGGAAGATATAAATAGATTATGAAACTTTCGACCAAAGTTGCAGAACTAACCAATATTATTGCCCCTGCGGTAGCTGCTTGTGATGTAGCGCTGTGGGGCTTAGAATTTGCGCCACAAGGCAATCGCTCGTTGTTGCGTATTTACATTGAGGCTTTACCTGAAGGAAAAGCGCAAGATAAACAGGTGAGCATTGAGAATTGTGCGGCGGTTAACCATCAGGTGAGCGGCATCCTTGAAGTGCATGATCCTATTGCTGGTGAGTATGTACTAGAAGTCTCTTCACCAGGCTTCGACCGCGCGTTCTTCTCAGATGAGCAAATGCATGATTACGTCGGTCAGACTGTGAGCTTACGTTTGATACAAGCTATTGGAGAAGGCGATCAAAAACGCCGCAAAGTAACAGGCAGCTTAGATAGTATAGATGCAACGTCGTTAAACTTGACTGCGGCTGATGGTGAGCGGTTTGAGATCGCTTTAACTAATATCGATAAAGCCCATTTAATTTATGAAGACGCCTAATTGTTGAAGCTATTTAATCATTGAGACTTAGTTATTGAAATACTTAAATAGCATATGGCTTACGATTACAACATAACGTCAATACAGCAATTATAAAATGATAGGACAGGTATAGCATGAGTCGTGAAATTTTAACGGTAGTAGAAACTGTCAGTAATGAAAAGGGCTTAAATCCTGAAGATATCTTTGAAGCCATAGAAGATGCCTTAGTGGTGTCGACTAAGAAAAAAGTATATACCGAACAGCCAGAAGTGGCCATACGGGTTGCCATTGATCGTACGACTGGTGACTATGATACTTATCGTTACTGGACGGTGGTTGCAGATGAAGATCATGAGATGCCTGCCTGTCAGCTTGCCATTACTGATCTTGACCAAGAACAATGGTCAATCGGTGATGTTAAAGAAGAGCAGATTGAATCCATTGAATTTGGTCGCATTGCAGCCACTCAAGCCAAACAAGTTATTATTCAAAAGATCCGTGAAGCTGAGCGTGCCCTAGTGGCAGACGTTTTTGAGCCACGCGTCGGTGAAATGATGTATGGTGAGGTAAAAAAACAAACGCGCGATGGCTATATCATTGATCTTGGGGATGATGCTGAAGGCTATCTATCACGTGATCAGATGCTTCCACGTGAGCAGCTGCGCGTAAAATCACGTATTAACGCCATTCTATATCATGTGAACCGTGAAAATCGCGGTGCACAGTTATTGTTATCTCGTACGCATCCTGAAATGCTCTCAGCTTTAATGCAAAAAGAAGTGCCTGAGATTGCTGAGCAAATTATCGAGATTCGTAACGTTGCTCGTCTGCCGGGTACTCGTGCTAAGATATCGGTCAAAACCAATGATCATCGTATTGATCCGGTTGGCGCTTGTATTGGCATGCGTGGTACGCGAATTCAAGCAGTACAGCAAGAGCTTGATGGTGAGCGTATTGATGTAGTGGTGTGGTCAGATGATCCCGCCCAATTCATTATTAGCGCGCTTGAACCAGCGGATGTCAGTAGCATTATTTTGGACGAAGATATGCAGACTGCTGATATTATCTTTAGTACTAATGATCAGCTAGCACGCGCTATTGGCTCACAAGGCCAAAACGTACGTCTGGCTTCTGAGCTGACGGGTTACAAGCTTAATATGATGCTTGAAGAAGAGTATCAGCAGCGTCAAGATAACGAATTAAAAGCCTTTATCGAGTTATTCTATGAGCGTTTAGAGGTTGATAAAGATTTAGCACACGCGCTCGTTGATATCGGCTTTACCAGCATCGAAGAAGTGGCTTACGTACCGGTGGAGACTTTTTATGATATCGAAGGCTTAGATGACGAAGCCATTGATATGATTCAAGAGCGTGCTAAAGAAGTGGTCATCGCTGATGAGCTGGTAAAACAACAAAACATGAAAGAGCCAAGTCAAGAATTGCAAGATATGGAAGGTATGACGGTCAGTTGGGCTTATAAAATGGCTCAAAAAGACATCATTACCGTTGATGATTTAGCAGAACAAGCTGTATTTGACCTAGAAGATATCGAAGGTTTAGATACTGAAACCGCAGGAAAACTTATTATGAAAGCTCGGGAATCTTGGTTCAATGAATAGGCACTAACGGCATATCGCTGTCTTTTGGTGATATGCTATTGGTAATAAAGCGTTGATATTGATATAAAATTAATAGCAACCTTAACGCAATCATTTGTAGCCAACAACTGAATTGAACATATAGCAAACAATAGACAGTAGGTGATAATCAATGGCAGATAAGACCGTCAAAGAACTGGCAGATATGGTAGGCAAAACCGCTATTGCTGTAAAACAGCAATTAGTGGATGCTGGGCTGCCTGCTCGTGGGGAGGATGACTCAGTCACCGAACTTGAGCAAGCGAAGTTGGTGACGTATTTAAAGCAAAGTCATGGTCAGCAAGACAAGCGCCGTATTAGTCTCAAATCTAAGACGACTAGCACTGCACGCGTGACCGGCTCTTCAGGAAAATCTAAGAGCGTCAATGTTGAAGTGCGTAAAAAGAAAGTTTTCGAAAAGCCTGATCCAGAAAAAATGGCTGAAGAATTGGCGGCACGTGAACAGGCGCTGATTGAGTCACAAGCTCGTGCTGCTAAAGATGCTGAAGAGCGTTCTGCTACTAAGAAAAAAGCTGAAGAGCGCCAAGCGGCTACCTTAGCGGCCATGCGTGCAAGTTTAGGATCTAACAAAAGCACAGCAGGCAAAAATGCTGAGCCTTCTACTTCTTCAGTAGTGGTCAAAAAGGGTGGTAAAGCTGCCGTTGAGATCAAAGTCAAAGAGAAGAAAAAAGTCGCTGCTACTAAGCCAAAAGTTGAAAGCGCAGCTGAACGTAAAACCCGTGAAGCTCGTGAAGTAGAAGAAGAGCGTCTACGTCAAATGGAATCAAAAACTCGTCGTGCACAAGCTGAAGAGACGCAAAAACGTACTCTCGAGCAGATGCGCAAAATGGCAGGTCAATATACCGATCAGCCTGTTACGGAAGTTCGTAAGGACGAGCCATTAGCCGAAGGGCTGGTAGGTGATGCGTTAGAAGAGTCATTTGAAAAAGAACGTCGTGAGATTAAGCGTGGCGCAAGCAGCACTGGAACCCGTGGTCGTCGCCGTAAGAACCAAGATGAGCGTGAAATAAAAAACCGTAAAAACGGTTTAAGTTCCACGCAAGCGTCGCAGCATAAGTTCGAAAAACCAGTTGATAAAATCGTTTACGATGTCGAAATTACTGAACAAATCGCGGTAGCAGAACTTGCTCAGCGTATGGCCGTTAAAGCCCGTGAAGTTACCAAATTGCTAATGAAAATGGGCGAAATGGCGCGTGAGACAGATAGTATTGACCAAGCGACAGCCAGTTTAATCGTTGAAGAAATGGGTCACAATCCAGTACTAGTAAGTGATACTAAGGTTGAAGACGATCTTCATAGTGCAGTTGATGAGCGTAGCAGTAACGTGCAAACGCGTCCACCAGTTGTTACTATTATGGGTCATGTTGACCATGGTAAGACTTCATTACTAGATAAGATTCGCGAAACTAAAGTTGCTACTGGCGAGGCTGGTGGTATCACACAGCACATTGGTGCTTATCACGTGAAAACAGATCGCGGTGTTATTACTTTCCTTGATACCCCAGGTCACGCGGCCTTTAGCGCCATGCGTTCACGCGGTGCTCAAGCGACGGATATTGTCGTACTGGTGGTCGCAGCTGATGACGGTATGATGCCGCAAACTGAAGAAGCAATTGACCATGCTCGCGCTGCTGGTACCCCGCTTATTGTAGCTATTAATAAAATGGATAAGCCAGGTGCTGATCCTGATCGCGTGTTGAATGAATTGACCACCAAACAAGTAGTCTCTGAAGAGTGGGGCGGCGATACCCCAATGGCACGTATTTCAGCCAAAACTGGTGAAGGTATCGATGATCTGCTTGAGTACATTAGCTTACAAGCTGAAGTGATGGAATTAGAAGCACCTTTAGATGGTGCTGCTCAAGGTGTGGTCATTGAATCAAGACTTGATAAAGGTCGTGGTCCTGTTGTTAGTGTGCTGGTCAAAAAAGGCACGCTCAAACAAGGCGATTTGGTATTAGCGGGTGAATACTACGGTAAAGTCCGTGCCATGGTTGATGAGCATGGTCAACGCATTCAATCGGCAGGTCCTTCTATCCCCGTTGAGGTTTTAGGCTTGCCTGATACCCCAGCTGCAGGTAGCGAGTTCTTAGTCGTTACTGACGAGAAGAAAGCGCGTGAAGTCGCTGACTTTAGAGCCAATCGTGAGCGTGAGCGTCAACTTGAGCGCCAGAACAAAATGCGCTTAGAGAGTATGTTTGAGCAGATGGAACAAGGTGATGTGTCATTCTTGAATATCGTGCTAAAAACTGACGTTCGTGGTTCGCTTGAAGCTTTACTTGCTGCGTTAGATGAATTATCAACTAATGAAGTCAAAGTAAGGGTTATCAGCTCAGGTGTCGGTCCGATATCAGAGTCTGATGTGACACTTGCAGAATCTAGCGAAGCCGTATTGTTAGGCTTTAACGTCCGTGCAGATACTACCGCGCGCCGTAAAGCAGATGCTGCTGGTATGGATATTCGTTACTACAGCGTTATCTATGGTTTAATTGATGATGTGAAAGCGGCAATGAGTGGTTTGCTTGCCCCAGAACATCGTGAGAAAATCTTAGGTGTTGCTGACGTCCGCGAAGTATTCCGCTCTAGTAAATTTGGTGCAGCTGCTGGTTGTATGGTGGTTGAAGGCACTATTTATCGTAACAAGCCAATTCGCGTATTACGTGATGATCAGGTTATCTTTACCGGTCAATTACAGTCATTACGTCGTTATAAAGAAGACGTCAATGAAGTGCGTACTGGCATGGAATGTGGTATGGCAGTTCGTGGCTATAGTGTCGAAGCGGGCGATAAGATCGAAGTCTTTGAAATACAAGAATTCGAACGCACCATCTAAATGTTTTACTTAAGCATGCTATAAGCCTAATAAGCTGAACATACATCGCATTGCTTACTGATATTACGATGTATTGAGGCCTAACAGGTTCATCCTGCTAGGCCTTTTTTATCGTATATAATATGCTTTTAGCATTATTAAAAATAAATAGTAGTAAAAATAGGATAATAATATGAACCAACGTCTACAACGCTTATCGGATCAAATCCAGCGCGAGCTTGCTGTTCTTATTCGTGATGAAGTTAATGATCCACGTCTGACAGGTTTTGTGACTATTTCTAGTGTCAAAGTTAGCCCTGACCTAGGTTACGCAGATATTTATGTCACCATCATGGAACCAGAGCTCAACGGTGCCATGAACAAGACTGATCATGAACCGAGTGTGCAAGTACTTAATAAAGCGGCTGGATTTTTACGTACTGAGCTAAGCCGTAGCTTAAAAACCCGCACTACACCGCGTCTGCGTTTTCATTATGATGAAGTAACCGCTCGTGGTAACTATATGATGGATCTGATCAGTCAAGCCGTTACTAAAACTGAGAGCAATGAAGCTGATGATCAAGAGATAGATCAGAAACAAACTGACGAATAAGTAAATAATATGTCTATTGCGAAGCAAGCAGCCGATCAAGAAAGTAAGCAAAAGGTTTCTGGGGTAATCTTGGTAGATAAACCTCAAGGCATGACCTCGCAGCAGGTGGTGTCCAAGGTCAAATATCTATTTAAGTCGCCCGTGCACGATAGCAAAAAAGCTGGCCATACTGGAACCCTTGATCCGATGGCAACCGGTCTGCTGCCTATTTGTTTGGGTGAGGCGACCAAGTTTAGTCATTACCAGCTTGATGCTGATAAGTCTTATCAGGCGACGATTTTGCTCGGTCAGCAGACAGATACCGGAGATGCAGACGGAAAAGTCATTGCACAAGCTGCTATTCCTACCCTTAACGAGGAATTACTGAACCGTATTGCTCAGCAGTTTATGGGCGCGCAGCAGCAAATTCCGCCCATGTATTCCGCCTTAAAAAAAGACGGTAAGAAGCTGTATGAATATGCGCGTGCTGGAATAGAAGTTGAGCGTGAGCCTAGAGATATTGTGATTAAAGCCATTGATCTAATAATGGTTGATGACCAACAGATTCAACTGACGGTTACCTGTACTAAAGGGACCTATGTGCGCGTTTTAGCTGAAGATATTGCTAAAGAGTTAGGTACATTAGGGCATTTGATTGCTCTGCGTCGTTTGCAGGTAGGTCATTTTGATTTGAGCGAGGCTATCACTGTATCTCAGCTGGAGCAGCAGGAACTGAACACGCGCTTATCACAATTATTACCTATTGATGCCTGCGTTAATATTACCGCTGAATTGATGCTGAATACCGCGCAGTGTGAGCGTATAAAGATGGGTCAACGCCTAAACGTTATTGATCAGCTTACCACCGAGCTCCAGGCTTATATTATAAGTAACGTGCAGCATAGCGCATCATCTACTACAACTTCAGAAACTGATAATGATCGCCATGCAGAACATGAGCTACCGGTTGATATCCGCCTGATAGATGAATCAAGAAAATTTCTAGGTTTAGGGGCTGTTAGCCTCAATGGACGTTTGCAACCTAAAAAAGTGATTTCGCGCTAACCTGAAACTTTCATAATTTACTAACATCTTACACTAATCACATATCGTCACATTTTATTGCAGGTTTCACCTATGGTGGAACCTGTTTTTTTTATACACTGATTAAGTCAGCTAGGGAAAGTGACGTCAACTATAAATTGATAAGGGTGATACTTTTACTGCAGAATTATTTGCAAAAGAAGCTAAACCTGAAGATTATGATGCTTTAGTATTACCAGGCGGTACAGTGAATGCTGATGGCATACGTGGTAATAAAGAAGCACAGCGCATTATCAAAGGTATCAACGATGCTGATAAACCACTGGCAGCAATATGCCATGCACCTTGGGCGCTAATTAATACTGGAATCGTTAAAGGAAAAACCCTAACGGCATACCAATCTTTACAAACCGACCTAGAAAACGCCGGGGCAAAATTTGTAGACAAAACGGTACAAGTAGACGGTAATCTTATTACCTCACGTAATCCAGATGATATTAAAGACTTTGTTGAGGCAATTGATAAAGCTTTGTCTTCATAATCTACTTCAACTAAAATCATTGTTATACAAATAAGTTATATAAATACGTTATATAAACAATAGAAATTTTAACTTACTACAATTAATTTAAAACCACCAAAGAGGAAATCATCATGGCACAGCCCAACCCAAACGATACCAAAATTGAGCAACAACGTTCTGAAGCTGCTACTGCATCGCTAAAGAATCAAACTGAAAGCAACTATACAAAAGATACGGAAGAAGCCGCAGATCGTATCGCTGATAACGCAAAAGAAGCTAAGAAAGACGAGGATAAGTAGCTTTTGATGGGTGACTCTTAATTTACTCATTAGCGCCTCGCTACTGATGCTTTAGCAGATCAGTAATGAGGCGTATTAACACACCTCTGATAAGCAACGTGTAAATCGTAGGAGACATTATGGATAAGCCACAAAAAGATATGGACAAGCAAGAACAAAAAATACAACAGCTAGCAGAAGATATCAATCCTAGTGAAGATGTTTTTCCTGATAGCGAAGCTGAAGCAACCACAGTTCCATTAGCAGATGATGAACTCGGTGGTAATGCAACCCAAGATGACGTTAAGAAAAATAAATAAATCTTTTATTTATCTAGAGTTACTCTAAAGTTATTTTTAAAGACTGTTGAAACTACTGGCAAAAATTGCTGTTAGTTCAACAGTTTTTTGTTATAATCCCCTCCTAGTTAAAACAACGTGTTTGTTCATCACTAGGTCAACTCTAGTAATGCAGGGTTGTCCTGAATGACGTGCAAACTATTTCATTTATACTATTCTATCGTTCCATAAGCGCTCAAATTTATTGAGTGTGTACTGGAGCTTTTAGCATTGCCGGAGAAATTTATGCTAACTAACACTGATCGCGAACAAATCATCTCACAATACCAGCGCGGCGAAAACGACACAGGTTCACCAGAAGTACAAGTGGCTTTACTAAGTGCTCGTATTGATGATTTACAAAATCATTTTAAAGCCCATAAAGCGGATCATCATAGCCGTCGCGGTCTTATCCGTATGGTTAATACGCGCCGTAAGTTGCTTGATTACCTAAAAGGTAAAGATCTTGGTCGTTATACCACAGTTATTAAACAGCTAGGTCTACGTCGTTAATTTAGCGACAATGGCACAGGTGGCAATCAAGTTAAAATACACTGTATATTTACGGTGTAATTTTAGAGGTCTTGATAGCCCTAAAGTAATTTACTTGTTGTTATTGACGTAATAGTTGAGCAGTATAAAAACGGTGTGGAATAGTTTCACGCCGTTTTTTTTATGCCTATTATATTGAGATAATTTAAAAGAAAGCCATGTGGATAGTTAATTCAATTTGAAAACGACACAAAGTTGCTGGGCTACTGGAATGAATTTTTTGCAGCCTTTGTCAAGCTTGTGAACAGCATGCAAGAAATATTGATATTAGTAGCACGTTGCTACAAGAGTAGGCCTTTTATTTTGAATCGACTATAGCTTGCTTAGTATGTATAAAGGTATAGGTCAGGAGCAAAAGTTTAAACAAAGATGATTTGTGGTAAAGAGCAGGGAGGAACAGGTAAAAATAGTAACATTTGCTCAGTTTCTTAATTAATTGGTCAATGGCTATAAATCCCTGTAAAATAGTGCACTGTGCGTTTTCATAGTAGGCTTATATATAAAGATAAGCGTAAAACAAAGTAAATAATGCCAGACATGGTTTGGTCTTTATAATGACAAAGATTTACTAATATTTATAGAAAACCGAATTTAAATCACTAGAAAGATAACGTAGTACCGATGAATAGCAACTATGAATAATACCAATGTAATAGTATTGATGTATTAGTACCTTAGATAAATACATTAGATAAATGCATAACGGTAGCCGTACTGATGAATAGAACTTGCAAGCACAACGCTCATCAGTTAGCGGTTACACACTAAAAATTTCTAACGACCGATATCAGATTGTTTGTATTATTGATATTATTTTCGTCACTCAACATTAGGAAACTTATATGACAACTCCGACAATGTTTAACACCATTAAGCGTGAATTCCAATACGGCAACCAGCAAGTTATTCTTGAAACTGGCCGTATCGCTCGTCAAGCCAGCTCAATCATGGTACACATGGGCGGCGTTTCTGTATTAGTCGCAGCAGTAGTTAAGTCTGAAGCGAAAGCAGGGCAAAACTTTTTTCCATTGACTGTTAACTATCAAGAAAAAATGTACGCAGCGGGTAAAATTCCAGGTGCTTACGGCAAACGTGAAGGCCGTGCTAGCGAATTTGAAACCTTAACCTCGCGTCTGATTGACCGTCCGATTCGTCCGTTATTTCCTGAAGGCTATCTGAATGAAGTTCAGATTACTGCTACGGTTGTGTCATCAGACAAAACCCAATCTGCAGATATTGCGGCACTAATTGGTGCTTCAGCTGCGCTAGCTATCTCTGACGCGCCGTTTAATGGCCCTGTTGCCGGTGCACGCGTTGGCTTTATTAACGGTGAATATGTTTTAAACCCGACTCTTGAACAACTCAAAGAGAGTGATCTGGACTTAATTGTTGCTGGCACAAAATCTGCAGTATTGATGGTTGAATCAGAAGCCAAAGAGCTATCAGAAGACCAAATGCTTGGCGCAGTACTATATGGCCACGAGCAACAGCAGATTGTTATTGACAATATTGCCTCATTAGCAGCAGAAGTGGGTACCGCTAAGCAACAGTTCAGCGTTCCTAAGCATGACGAAGCGCTTGAAAGTAGTATGAAAGAGCAGTTCGGCGAGCAAGTTGCTGATGCTTATACCATCACTGATAAGCAAGAACGCTACACTAAGCTTGATGATATTAGACAAGCGGCTATTGATGCGCTTGCTGGTGATGCAGAGTCAGAAACTTATAGCAGCAAGGTATCCGAGCTTAAAGAAATCTACAACGACTTAAAATATCGTACGGTTCGTGACAGTATCTTGTCTGGTAAACCACGTATTGATGGTCGTGATCTTGACACGGTTCGTGCCCTTGACGTGCAAGTGGGTGTTCTACCATTTACGCATGGTTCAGCGCTATTTACTCGCGGCGAAACCCAAGCATTGGTTACAACGACTCTTGGTAACAGCCGTGACGTCAACATGATTGACTCGCTAGCCGGAACTATTCGTGACCATTTCATGTTGCATTATAACTTCCCGCATTTCTCAGTTGGTGAAACCGGTCGCGAAGGTATTCCTAAACGTCGCGAAATCGGTCATGGCCGTTTAGCACGCCGTGGTGTACAAGCGATGCTTCCTGATAGCGAACGCTTCCCGTACGTCATCCGTGTGGTATCAGAAATCACTGAATCAAACGGTTCATCTTCTATGGCTTCAGTTTGTGGTGCCAGCTTGGCGTTGATGGACGCTGGCGTACCAATCAAAGCACCCGTTGCTGGTATTGCGATGGGTCTAGTTAAAGAAGGCGAGCGCTTTGCAGTCTTGTCTGACATCTTAGGTGATGAAGATCATCTTGGCGATATGGACTTCAAAGTTGCTGGTTCTAAAGATGGTATCACCGCGCTACAGATGGACATTAAAATCGAAGGGATTACGCCAGACATCATGGAGCAAGCACTTAAACAAGCCCATGCTGGTCGTATCCATATCTTAGACGCAATGAATAAAGTATTGCCTGAGAGCCGTACCGAAATCAACGCTCATGCGCCTAACTATGCGGTTATCGAAATCAACCCAGATAAAATTCGTGAAGTTATCGGTAAAGGTGGTGCCACGATTCGTCAGCTAACTGAAGAGACTGGTGCGGTTATCGATATTGATGACGGCGGCACGATTCGTATCTTTGGTGAAAATAAAGCAGCAACCAAAGCCGCTATCGGTAAAATCGAAGCCTTAACGGCAGAAGTTGAAGTGGGCAAAACTTATGAAGGTACGGTCGCTCGTATCGTTGACTTCGGTGCCTTCGTTAACGTCTTACCCAATACTGATGGTCTAGTACATATTTCACAAATCGCAGAAGAGCGCGTAGAGAATGTATCAGATTACCTAAAAGAAGGTCAAATCGTTAAAGTATTTGTCCAAGACGTTGATAACCGTGGTCGCATCAAACTGACCATGAAAGGTATTGAGCAGAACTAATAGCTGATATTTTACTAATACAGTATTAGATTTTTGCTTTAAAAAAACCGCTTTGAGTCACTTATTATTAGTGCTCAAGGCGGTTTTTTTATGGGTTGAAATTTAAATATGATCCGTTATTTAAAATAAATAACTGAGGTGCTTTAATAAGTTAAAAACTTATATTTAGAGCGGGATACTTTTAGGAAGGTGCAATTCAACACGTACTTTTGGTAAGTCTTGCAATTGCTGAGTAAGTAGGGGCAAGGTGTCAGCATGCCAATCTAACGGTTTGAAGTTAGATGAGCTGGAAGCGTCAAATGAAGAGGTATTGTTCACGGTACGCGTGTCATCATGCGGTGAGCTGATAGAAACAAGTGGGCGTGCTAATAAAGCTATTTTGCGGACACCCTGATAGCGTATCAATGATGTGAGCTGCTGTTGTAAATCGATAAGAGCGGCATTTAGCCATCGGGAACGTGTCGGATGATAAGGATGGTCTGATATGACTAGGTTAGCAATATAGCTTGGCTGATTACCGTTGGAACTTGCAATTAGACCGGCGCGCTCACGTTGGCGTTTATGGACTAAACAACTACCGACTTTTAGACTGCTATCACGGCAAGCTCGTAGATAGCGTTGGTAATTATCAGGATAGAGGGTTTTGCTACGCAGCAGTACAGGATCCAACAAGATGCCGGCGCTATTAACCGGTAATATTAGCACTTGTGCATTACTGTTTAAGATAGAGGCATGGGTCGATTGAAGAATTGCCATAACAGATATCTCATGAGAGCAGATTTTGTAAATGAATAGTCTAAAAAATTAAAATGAACAAATTATTTTTGAAATAAGAATCGTAATGGATATACACAAGCCTTATTTTGTAGTGTTTTTAGCCAATTCATCTGCCTCTAACTGAGCGATTTGCTGTTCAAGTAACTTGATTTGCTGAGCTTTCATATCTGTTAATTGTTTATTCATAGTGACTTGTTCGGCTGCTAACTTTTCTTGTTCAGCCAGCCGCCGTTGCTCATCTTCTAAACGATCAATTTCTTCTTTAGCTAAGCTGTCAGTCTGTGGTAGTGGGGCATTTAAGATAGTATTAGATTTAGGACTTTTGACGTCAGAAGCCTCAATACCCTTAATGCTCTCATCAATCGCGCTGCTGCTATCAGCATTATCGACGCTATCAATGCTTTCGATCCTATCTTCTACTGGTATTGAAACCGATTGAGAAACTTCGGTCGGTGTGGTTGCTGATGGGGTATTGGTAATTGGCGCAGAAGCATCAGGTAAAGATCGTGCCCAGACTAAATAACCGACTACAATAAGTAGCAAACCCAGTAGGGTTGCTATCAATAATTTTTGGCGTGATTTAGTAGGTTTGGAATTTGAAGATTTACTTGAGATAGGACGCGTTTTTTTGCTTTTCATACCAGGGTCGATTACTTCAAAAATGAAAGTACCCATACTATAGCAAACCAAAAATTAAAAGCCTATCTATTGATAGGCTAAAGGCGTAAACATTATTTGTGTATAAAACTAGCACTACACGTTTTGAGAGTGGTGTTAGAGATTTAAAAATGCAGCTTTAAGTTTTGAATTTTACTGTACCACTAGTACCAGTCGCCATTGCATCGCGGGTTAGCTGATCTTCAGCATGGTTTTTAGCACTAATAGCATCAGGATCGGGGCGACGTTCAATATGTCCGCACTGAGTACACTCGATATATTCATCAGGCTCAGGCGTCACTATATTTACTTGCACCACTGCGTCCATTGTCTGACATTTAGGACAGCTTACCCCTGCTAAGAAGCGCCGTTTAGGCCGGCTAGATTGATAACGCATCAGCTGGCCTCAAGGTTAGTGTGTGCATCGCTGTTGTTAGAACTGGCAAAACCACTGTGACGCAATAAGGCATCGATACTGGCGCTACGACCCCGAAAATTCTCAAAATTAATTTTAGCGGGTAGGCTGCCACCAACGGATAAAATGGTCTCGCGGAAGGCTTTACCCGTAATAGGGTTAAAGATACCTTCTTCTTCAAATTTACTGAACGCATCTGCAGATAGTAGCTCCGCCCATTTGTAAGAATAGTATCCCGCTGCATAACCACCGGCAAAGATATGACTAAAGCCATTGGCAAAACGGTTATAGTCAGGGGTTTCCATAATAGCAATGTCACTGCGCACATTATCTAAAGTGCTGAGGATACCTGCATAATCCAGCGCTGGCGTGTGCGAATGTATCAGTAAGTCAAACAAGGAAAATTCAATTTGGCGTAGGGTTTGCATGCCGCTTTGGAAGTTTTTAGCTGCTAACAAGGCATCAAGCTTGTCTTTCGGTAGTGGCTCACCAGTTTCGACATGACTACTAATAAGGGCAATACCTTCAGCGTCCCAAGCCCAGTTTTCCATAAACTGACTGGGCAGCTCAACCGCATCCCACTCTACCCCATTGACGCCTGCGACATCGCCGACCGTCACTTGGGTTAGTAAATGGTGCAGACCATGACCAAATTCATGAAATAAAGTCAGCACCTCATCATGGGTGAGTAGGCTGGGCTTGCCATCGAGCGCTGGGGTAAAGTTTCCGACCATAAAGCAGACAGGTAGTTGATGATGGTTCTGTGCATCATGACTATAACGTGATTGAAAACCATTCATCCACGCGCCACCACGTTTACCACTACGAGCAAATAGGTCAAAGTAAAAGCCGCCTATTAAACTATCATTTTCATCGAATAGTTGATAAAAACGTACCTCATCATGCCAGCGTGATACCGTATTTTCCGATTTATTATCATCATGTTTTTGTTCTTTTACCGTGATGCCGTATAGACGCTCAACAATGGCAAATAAACCATCAATTACCTTTGGTAATGGGAAGTACGGACGAATCTCTTCTTGCGACAAGCTAAATTTGTCTTGCTTCACTTTTTCGGCAATATAAGCGCTATCCCATGGCTGCAACTCGCTTATGCCATAGTCTTTGGCGCTGTTTTGTAATTGTGCTAAATCTTGCTTAGCAGTAGGCGTGGCTTGGGTCGCCAGACTACGCAAAAAGGTCTCAACTTCTGGCACACTATCCGCCATCTTAGTAGATAAAGACACTTCAGCATAAGTAGCAAAACCTAGCAGATGGGCTTTTTGTTCGCGCAGTTGTAAGATTTGACTCATGATATCAGCGTTATTGAGTGACTCACCTGCAGCGCCTTTAACATCAGTATGAGAATCAAATTCTGATGCACGGGTCACATAAGCACGGTATAAAGTTTCGCGCAGTTCACGATTGTCCGCATGGGTCATGACTGCAATATAAACCGGAATGTTTAAAGTGGCAACATAATAAGGTTCGGGCAGCGCATCAATATCCGCTTGGGTAAGTGTGCCATTTTCCAATTCACGCGTTTTGTACTGCTTACCTGCATCGGCTAATAAGTCAAGGCCACTATCGGTCAACCCTGCTAATTGCTCAGGCTTAAGAGGCAGCGTATAAGCTTGGGTTGCATCCAAAATATGATCTGAGAAAGTCGCTGATAAGGTCGATAGCTGACTTTGAATATCAGCAAATTTATCTTGTTTTTCTTTTGGTAACGCCACTCCTGATAACTCAAAGCTCTGTAGCGCTAATTCAATAGCACGCGCACGTGCAGAATCAAGCTGTGCTAAAAATACTTCATCATTCACGATAGTTTTATAACGCATAAATAGTGGCTGATGTTGTCCAACACGGGTGCCATAAGCGGATAGCTTAGGTAGCAGTTCATGATGTACATGACGAATCTCATCATTACTCATTACGCCATTGAGGTGCGATAAAATACCCCAGCTGCGATCTAGAGCTAGATTGATATGGTCAAACGCCATTACATCAGTTAGAGCTTGTTCCACGCTTATTTCGCTGCCAGTCTGCTTATCTTTGTTATCGCTATTTGTTATTGCTGACAGCTTATCTAAAAAGGTATTGGCTTGATTGATAGCCGTAGTCACCTGCGCTTGTAGGTCGCTCGGAGTCGCAGCGGCAAAGTCAACAAGGTGCAAATCTGAAGCAAGAGTAGTCATAGAGATGTCCAGTATTAATGAATGATTCGGTTCACGATTGAATTATTATGTCGATGTTTGTATGTCGTGGTCTACTATTATGAAGGCCTATTTTTATAGACTCTAAATACTAACGACTATCTAAAAGATGGGTATCGTTCGGTAAGAATGCAACCCAATAAGGCATAAGCGTTAACTTCATTTTGAAGTAATAAAATTTTCATGTTCTAACTTTAAGAGACCTACGTATTAAGCTTTGGTAGTCGAATTTATAGCCCTGCATGAATAACAGCAATCCAGTCGAAAGACTTTGCAAATACACAATTCTGAGTACCTTACTTACAAAGCGTCATCATTTGCTTGCAAACTACTCCTACATCTAGCAAGGTGGATTTGGTAGCATAGTATTGATTGAGTACAAGCAATCGAATAAAAGACAGCATAATAAAAGACGGTCATTAATCTATTTAATCAGGTTAAGCAATCAAGTCTGTCGTTATATTAGTTCCTGAATCTTGATTCCTGACCAAAAAAGCAAATAATAAATTGTTAGTAACATCAAATCGCCATCTTTAGCTAAAGACAATAAAATATAAAATAAGGAGCAGTATTTATGAAAGCGACCCTCAAGAGTCTACGTGAAACCAAAGCCAATCCAGCGGTAAGTATCTTTGTTAAAACCCACCGTGAGCATCCTGCCAATGATAAAGACCCTATTGCTCTCAAAAATCAGTTGAAAGCTGCCGAAGATCGTTTGATTAACGAATACGATAAGCGTACAGCAACAACTATCCTAGATAAAATTCATGCCGAACTAAACGAATTCAATCACAATTACAACCTTGATACCTTGGCTATTTTTGCTAGTACTGATGATGTACAGGTCGTTCGTATGCCCATTGATACTACAGAGCGCGTTGTAATTTCTGATCGTTTTGCGACGCGTGATTTGGTACGTGACATGGCCAGTGCTGTCCATTTCTATACTGTGGTACTTACTCGTGATAACGCCCGCCTCATTGAAGCTTCCAATGATCGTGTTGTCAGAGAATTTAATAAAGATGATAATATACAAAACAATATGGAAAGTATCGCTTTTCCTGTCGAAAACAACGGCCTATATACGACAGGTGATGGTGGCTCTGATCGCTCATCAAACAATGAAGACAGTTATTTGAAAGAGTTTTTTAATCAAGTAGACAAAAGCGTACAAGAGCTATGGGGCGAGCATAAGATGCCGCTCGTCATCGTCGGTGATGTACGCAATATCGGTTACTACAAAGACGTCTGCGACCGTCCAGAAAATATCATTGCGACGGTATCAAATGTTACTGAGCTTGAAGATGGTAGCGCCCAGCATATCATTGATGGGGTACAAGAGGCCGTAGAAGGTTATCGTACCTCGCTACACCAAGCAGCAATAGGTGAGATCGATAAAGCTCGTGGTGCTGACATGTTGCGTACCGACTTACAGGACGTTTACCGCGCGGCCTATCAAGGTGCTGGCGAGACGCTATATGTCCGTCGAGGTTATATCCAGCCCGCTAAAATTGACGAAAAAGCGCAGACTCTTATGGTCGTCGATGATTCAGCCGCAGATGGTGTCACAGATGATGCAGTTGGTGAGGTCATTGAACACGTGATGCATAATGGCGGTGAGGTAGTCTTCATGCCCCAAGACATTATGGCAGAAGATCAACCAATCGCTCTTGTGACCCGTTACTAATTGCTTGATGGCATTGATTGAGCCAATCATTTTGACTTAATAAGCTATAAACGACAAATTCAGTATAATATCAGAGCATTGGTTCAATAAGAATCAATGCTTTTTTAGCTTTATGTTCAACAACTGTCCCTTAATGCTATAAAAAGGATACCCATAATGATTATTCCAAATAACGCTTTAGGTCACACAGTCAAAAGTGTGCAAGCCACTGCTTCGTTGCTCTTACGCGGTGGACGCGGAGTTATGGGCACACCCAATCCTATACAGCCGGAGCAATCGTTAGTCTTGTACGAGCATGAAGCTTGCCCTTATTCTCGCCGCGTACGTGAAGTCATGACTTATCTCAATTTAGATTTTGAGAGTCGTCCTAGCCCGCATAAAGGCCACGTCTATCGTGATGAGCTAAAAGAGCTAGCTGGAAAAGCGCAAGTACCGTTTTTGGTCGATGACAATACGGGTGATCAGATATTGGACTCACAAGCGATTATTAATCATTTGTTTTTGCACTATTCAAAATTTGGCGCACCACCAAAAAAATATCAAGGACCTATGGGCGATGACAACGCTACCATCATCAATAAAGCAACCAGTGTGGTCTCCATGATGCGCGGCGTCAAAGCAGATCATCCGAAAAAGAACCAAGCACGTGGCAAGCCTGAGAAACCACTACACCTGTACGGTTTTGAAGCCAGTCCATTCTGCCGTTTGGTACGCGAAAAATTGAGTGAACTTGAAGTGGGCTATGTCAATCACAGTGTTGCACGTGAGCAAGTACAAGACATCGGTGCGTTTGGCTTGCGTCTCAACGTCGGTGAATATCATCCTGTCAAAGGTGGGAAGCGCGAGCAACTTATGAATGGGATCATGAATGGCAAGCTACAGTTTCCTTACCTTGTCGACCCTAATACTGATGCTGAGATGTATGAATCAAAGGATATTATTGATTATTTAGATAAAAATTATGGTTGATAGGCAAAAGCCTAAATGTTCAACTCATATAGCATTTAGCAGCCGTATAATAATTAAAGATTACAGCAATTAAAAATTATAGCAATCGGGGGCGAATAGTCACGACCCCTTTATCCTCTTGGTTTCTTGTCTTTTTAACGTAACTCTGAGCTAAAATAAACCATCAGTTTAATTAGGCTAATAGCAATTTTATTGAGCAATAAAGCGCTTTAAAACCAGCTGTCTTTTCCTAAAATTCTAGCGTTGATGGTTTGTTAAGTTTTATTGATTAGCGGCATTTTTTTGTCAGCGATGGTTTATGATAGTGATAAGCCAAACGATAGGTAGCACTGTTGTTGCCGTTTTATTAGCACGTTACTAGTGCCTCGAGAATAATCCTCTTCAATCCTTATTCTATGAATACTGAGTTTATGAATACTACAACCTCTTTTGTTATAACCAGCTACAACATTCATAAAGGCATGTCGCCACTGAACCGCCAAGTAAAAATGCAAGGGATCGCCCAAGCACTGGACGCAGTGGGTTCGGATGTTCTGTGTCTACAAGAAGTGCAAGGACAAAATCTCAAACGCAATATGCAATATAATGAATATCCTGACCAATCGCAGCATGAGTGGTTTGGCGAGTTTTTGCAGCTGCAGAATAGCTATGGTAAAAACTCAGAGTATGAAAATGGTCATCATGGTAATGCCGTACTCAGTCGCTTTCCCCTAGATCCGAAGCATAACGTCAATATTACTGTTAATAAACTTGAGCAGCGCGGAGTTTTGCACTGTGAGGTACAGCCGATAGGTTGGGACAGGCCAGTAGTCGTATTATGCGCTCATCTGAATCTGTTTGAGCGCGATCGAATCAAGCAGTATCAGGCAATTAGCGACTATGTACGTAACGAGATTGCCCCTGACCAACCGCTGATTTTGGCTGGTGATTTTAATGATTGGAAGAAGATGTCATGTGATAAGCTGGCCACTGATCTCGGTATGACAGAAGCCTTTAAATCCTGTCATGGTAAGTTGTTACCGACCTTTCCGGCGAAGCTGCCGGTACTGAGCTTGGATCGCATCTATGTGCGTAATTTAATCGTAAAGGATGCTTGGGTACATACTGGTAAACCCTGGTCAACGCTATCAGATCATTTGCCGATCAGTGCCAAGCTGGCTCTGCCATAATGGCTTTTACTGGTCGATATTGATTTAAAAATAAGCAGTCTGTATCATCAAAGCTATCTATTAAAAATGTTATTTAATAAAGATGCTGTCTATTAAATAAATTCTAAAAGTGAACAAAATAAAGATCAATTGATAAATAAACCCTGATGAATAAAATAAGGATGTTTTACGATGTCTAACGCTTCTAATCAACAACTCCCTATCACCCAACATGCGGTGCTTATCCGCGAGTTTGGTGAACCTGAAGTCATGAACTATCAAGATGGTGTGGCCGTCCCTAAGCTTGGTGATGAACAAGTACTGGTAAAAGTCGCTTATGCAGGTATTAATCCTGTCGATTATAAAACCCGTCAAGGTAAAGGCTGGGGCGCGGATAATATTCGAAAAGATAAATTCGATAATAATCAGCCTGCGATCTTGGGATTTGATGTTTCAGGGGAAGTGGTACACAGTAATAGCGATCAGTTTGCTGTCGGTGATAAAGTCGCTGCCCTTACCTTCGATGGCGGCTGTTATGCTGAGTATGTGGCGGTAGATGCTAAGCTGCTGGCTAAAGTTCCGGAGTCGGTAACCTTAGAACAAGCCGGTGCGCTACCTTGCATAGGACAAACGGCGTTACAGTTTATAGCGTTTGCTGATATTAAAAAAGGTCAGCATGTGGTGATGAACGCCCCAGCTGGCGGTGTGGGTCATCTACTGATTCAGTTATTAATGGAAAAAATAGTGGAAGATGGCATTAAAGTAACCGTTATCTGCTCACCAGAAAAATATGCCAAGCTTGATAAAATAATAGACAAAAGCCAACTAACGAGCTGGATTGATTATACTAAAGATGAGGCATTCCCTGACTTGCAAGCCGACGTATTACTTGATTTAGTCGGTGATGAAGCAGGTGTACGTGCGCTCAGTGTACTCAAATCAGGTGGACGGGTTAATGTGTTACCAACGATTTGGGTCGATAAGCTTAAAGAGGCGGGCGATGAGAAAAGCTTAAGCGTTGCTGGTTATGCGGCTCAGCGAAATGGTCAAGATATGGCACGTATCTTACAACAAATCGCTGATGGTAAGCTGGCCTTACATATCCAGCAGACTTATCCGCTGTCTGAAGTTGTTACCGCCCATTATGAGCTCCAAAAAGGCGATACCTTTGGCAAAATCGTCTTAGAAGCCTCTGCATAAAAATAGTAAAAAGGGTAGGTATGCTGACTAATTTCAGTATATTGCTACAGCTGCATACTTTTACCCTTTGTACCTGGGTGCTGTACGTGCCCTATTACCTTATTACAATGGGCGTAAGACGTTACGGCTGCCATTAGAATTGATTTGCTCTTCATTTAGCCAATGTCAGCCTTATTGACCCTCGCAGTTTTAGTTTAGTGGTTAATACGGCAGTATAAACAAGGGTAAAACTAGGGTTGGTCATCCATTGGATGGATCTCAATTATAGTTATCCAAACCTGTACTATCCAAACCTGTACTATCTAAAAATGGCGAGTTTTGTTAGGCTGTAACCATATGCCGAAAAGTGAGGCTAATCCGACCTTCATTAACCTTTTTAGTTTTAGTAATACTGTGTTTCCAATGCTGCTGAGTAACGCCTGTCATCAAGATAACCTGTCCAGAGGTAAGATAGAGTTCCACTTTGTCTTGCCTCTCTTCATCTTTAACTGGTTTATGCTTAAATAGCATCTTACGAGTTGCCCCCAAAGACAGTGCTGCTATTAAGGGCTGCGGGCCAAGCTCTTTTTCATCGTCTGCATGATAGCCCATACCTTCATCACCTGAAGGATAGTAATTAAGCAAACAAGCATTAAAATATGGACGATGGTCTTGAGCGATATGATCTTGGCCGTTAGTGCTAACTATATCAGTCGCATCAACCAAATCAAGGTTTAGAGCGCGTATTTTGTCTTCGATAATTTGTTTCACATGAAACACTATAGGATGCCAACCTGTGGCCTGTCGGGTATGCCCAGCGTAGCGATAGCTCAAACCCTCATCACCCATCCAAACAATTTGTCGTTTAGTAATATGAGTCTTACCAAATAAAGTGACGATATCAGACTGCCAGAGTAGGGTCGTTAATAGCCTTTGGTATAGGTGGTCATCACTATAATCACAATCAGGGTTACAATTATAGTTATCAACTATCTGCTGGCAGTCTATCTGCCCTAAATCGTAAATTCTGCCATCATAGGGTAATAAATTCTCAGTAGGATGGGGTGCAAATAAATCTGCCATTAGTTCGACTTTATCTTATTGTGCGCCGCTGTTTTACTCTTTTGAGCTTGAGCGCCTTTATTATTATCATACTGGTCATACCCATTTAAGATAAGACGAGCACATTCTATAGGCGCTTCCATTGGTAGCAAGTGGCCGTAATCGGGCAAAGAGATAATGCGCTCAGCAGGGACAAATTTGTGCCACTGTTTTCTGACTTTATCATTAATAAATAGGGTAGGTTTGCCAGTAATAAGCGTATAAGGACAGCGTATTTTTTTCAACGCAGCATCAATATAAGGCGTACCGAAATAGTTGGCCAGCTCTTGCTCAGGAGTAAACATCAAGGTATAACTGGCATCTGTTTGCGCTACTAAGCTTTGTTCAGCAAATACTTGTAGATGCTCATTGCTAATACGACGATAGGCACGCAGCGCACGCAAATGTTCATAAAATGCTTGCACACTTGGCCATGTGGTTTGCTTGGTTAATGTGCTTTTGAAAGGTTCACGAGTCATTTTGAGGGCGCGTGGCATTAGGTCATACAGTAGCGTTTGCGCCTTGGTGAAAGTCACCGGCTCTATGAGGTATAACTGTGAGAACAGATCAGGACGCTTGGCTGCAGCGATGGCGGTGGCAGTGGCCCCTTGCGAATGACCAATACCAACGATAGGAGCCTCTTGGGTCTTTTCTAAAAACTCAATCAGCACATCAGCATCTTGGGCGCGAGTGAGTCGTTTACTTTGTGGCTTATCGTACCAGTAGCCACGCATTGCCAATGACGAGATGTCAAAACCTGAACCCAGCGCCTTTAATAATGGTGTATAGGCACCGGCTGTGAAACCATTACCACCATAAAAGTGTGCCGGCACCCGTAAGTTGGCATCTGCATCAGCCATCTCATTAAGTTCACTTAAATCGTAATAGCGCGCTTGTTGCCCGTTAATAGCAATACTCTTTGCAAATGCTTCCATAATCGTGGCACGTCCTTGTGTTTTTTAACTTAGATAAGTTCTGGCAGTCTAGCTGTCTTCCCCTAAGAAGCCACCACTTTGACGATGCCATAATCGGGCATAAACGCCATTTAATACCAGTAATTCATTATGGCTGCCTTGCTCAATAATATGACCTTTATCCATCACCACCAAGCGATCAAGCGCGGCAATAGTAGACAAGCGATGCGCGATTGCAATAACCGTTTTGCCGGTCATGATATCGTTTAGGCTCTCGGTAATGGCAAATTCAATCTCAGAATCAAGCGCACTGGTGGCTTCATCCAACAATAGAATAGGTGCATTTTTGAGCATGACCCGTGAGATAGCAATGCGTTGACGTTGACCGCCAGAGAGCTTGACCCCGCGCTCACCGACTTGGGTATCAAGGGCAGTGTTGCCTTTATCGTCATATAATTCTTTGATGAAGTCCCATGCCTGTGCTTGCTTGGATGCAAATATAATTTCATCATCGGTAGCATCAGGGCGACCGTAGGCAATGTTTTCACGGACAGTGCGATGCAGCAGCGAGGTATCTTGGGTCACCATACCGATTTGCTGACGTAATGACTCTTGGGTGACCTCATTAATCGCTTGCCCATCGATATAAATTTTGCCACTATCCACATCAAAAAAGCGCAGTAGCAGATTAACTAAGGTTGATTTACCGGCACCTGAGCGTCCAACTAAGCCTATCTTTTCACCTGCTTTGATATCTAGATGAAAGTCATCCAGCAGTCTTACGCGTGAGGTTTCTAGCGTTGTTGCCGCTGTCTTGACCTCATCAACTTTTGCGCCTGTTTGTATCGCAGCCACACCATTCTCACCCTCGTAGCTGAAGTCCACATGATCAAAGACAATATTACCGTTGGTGACTTTTAGAGCTGGGGCGTTGGGTTTATCCACGATGGTTTGCGGTGCAGACAACGTACGCATGCCGTCTTGAACCGTACCGATACTCTCGAACAAACTTGCCGTCTGCCACATGATCCAGCGGGTCAGACCATTTAATCGCAATGCCATCGCTGTCGCGGCTGCAATAGCACCAACACCGACCGCACCTTGCTGCCATAAATATAAGGCAATGCCAGCCGTGCTGCTAACCAAGATTACGCTGATAAGGTGGGTGGAGACTTCCAAATAACTGACCCAGCGCATTTGTGCATGGACGGTCCCCAGGAACTGCCCCATGGCATTTTTAGCATAACCCAGCTCACGTCGTGAATGACTGAACAGCTTGACGGTCATGATATTGGCGTAAGCATCAGTGATACGTCCCGTCATCAAAGCCCGCGCATCAGCTTGGATAACAGCGGTCTGCTTGAGCTTGGGGATAAAGTACCACATGGTCAGCCCAACCAGTACAAACCAAACCACAAACGGTATCAATAACAAGCTGTCTAAATTAAATAGAATGACGCTTGTCGTTATAAAGTAGACGGTGACATACATAAACATATCAGTGACCGTCATCACAGTCTCGCGTACTGCCAGTGCCGTTTGCATCACTTTGGCAGAGACCCGACCAGAAAACTCATCCTGATAAAATTGCATGGATTGACCAAGCATCCGCTGATGAAAACGCCAGCGCATTTGCATTGGAAATACGCCTTGCAAAGTTTGAAAATGAATCAAGGAGGATAAGGCGATCCAAAAGGGACTAATAATCAGCACCGCAAGCATCAGTAGCATCGTATCGCCTTTTTCAGCCCATAGATTCTGCGGCGTATAAGTACCGAGCCAATCGACCAGATTGCCAATCCATGCAAATAGCATGGCTTCATAAATCCCGATACCCGCGGACAAAATCATAAATAGCAACAGCCAGCCGCGTAAACCTTTAGTACACGCCCATAGAAATTTTATCAGCCCCTCACGAGGCAGGGGCATTGGCGTGTCAGGGAAGGCTGAGAGACGCGATTCAAAAAAGCGAAGTAGAGAATTCATAGGCAATAGCAATACGCCAAGATAAACGTTATCTTGCGCTGTGACTTGTATTAGTGGGATAGCCCTGTATTTTACCAAAAATTCGCAATCTCACCTGCATGGTAATTGTAATTTGTACGCAGCAGACACTATCTAATGCGTGATTTTATGAACAATGACAAATAGATTGCTGTAAAAGAAATACTTTGTTACCTTCTATGCTTTTGTTTTGATTAAGCAGGGCTGATTTATAAGCGCTGAATCAAATAATTACCAATGGGCAGTATGGTTATTGAATAAGGTGGAGACTGATGATGTATTTAACGATTGCGGTACTGTGTAGTGTCGCCGTCTCTGTGCTACTAAAAATATTACGACAACAAAATATAGATATTCGCCAAACCATCGTCGCTGGTTATCCAGTTGCTTTTTTACTCACTTGGCTATTGCTCAAGCCCGATATTAGCGGTATGGATAAGCTTGGCGATGCGTGGGGCATTATTATTGCGCTTGGGGTATTGCTCCCAGCGGTGTTTGTTATCCTTGGTCGTGCGATTGCGGCGGTCGGCATGGTCGCTACTGATGCTGCTCAACGCTTATCTTTGATTATTCCTATTATTGCTGCGTTTGTCTTATTTGGTGAAGTATTAACGGGCACGCGCATTTTTGGCTTGGCCTTAGGGTTTTTAGCGCTTGGGGCGCTGGTTTATCGTCCGCAGCAAACAGCTATTGCTGGTGATAATACCAGTAAATTTACTAATAATAATAGTACGAATGCTTCTACCGATAAAGCTGTTAATAAACAGGCGTTACGCACGCCGTTATGGCTGTTTGGAGTGTGGGCAGGCTATGGTATTATTGATATTCTATTTAAACAGGTTGCCAAACAAGGCGCGGCATTTCCGCTAACGTTATTTATCAGCTTTGGCCTTGCTGGCTTATTGCTGTTTATCTATTTGCTTATCACTCGCGTGCGCTGGCATGGACGAGCATTGGCTGCTGGATTAATTCTCGGTGCGCTCAATGTGGGTAATATTTACGCTTATATTCGTGCCCATCAAATATTATCCGAATCGCCAAGTATTGTTTTTACTGGCATGAACGTTGGTGTTATCGCAGTGGCAACCCTTATTGGGGTGGGCGTGTTTAAAGAATCGCTTAATCGTATCAATATGCTTGGGTTGTTATTAGCGATTGGCTGTGTAGCGGTGCTGTTTTTAGCATAATGGTTTTAGCATAAAGGTAATTTTTTATTGTTTCTTTGATTTGTCTCCTTTAATTTAACCTCTTTAACTTATCAGATATAGGCACACAGGGCGTCCTATGGTAAGGTTATCTACAAACGGTCAGACTTACATAAACTAAAATATGGCCGTTCACATTTGTAACACTTGACCTTGATCAATAAAAATAGGATGCTCATTCAATGGAATACCAACAGCAATTGCAACGTATAAAAGAGGGTTCGGGATTCATTGCCGCGCTCGACCAAAGTGGCGGCAGCACGCCAAAAGCGTTAGAGAATTACGGCGTCAATGGTGATGACTATGATAATGATGTAGCGATGTTTGACCTAGTGCATGAGATGCGCGCGCGTATTATGTCTTGTGACTGCTTTGATGCTAAACGTGTCCTTGGTGCGATTTTGTTCGAAGACACTATGGAGCGCAAGGTTAACGGTAAACCAACGGCTAATTACCTATGGGAAGATAAAAACATTGTTCCTTTCTTAAAGGTAGATAAAGGTCTAGCAGAACAAATGAACGGCGTGCAAGTAATGCGCCCGATGCCCGATTTGGATCTTTTATTAAACAAAGCGAAAAACTACCCGGTATTTGGTACTAAAATGCGCTCGGTGATTTATGAGCCGAATGTTGATGGTATTGAGCTGGTCGTGCAGCAGCAATTTGATGTCGCCAAGCAAATAATCTCAAAAGGTCTGATGCCCATCGTCGAGCCCGAAGTGGACATTAACAGTAGCCAGAAGCATGACTGCGAGCTACTGCTAAAAACCAATATCTTGCACAACCTTGAGCGTTTAGACGATGGCATACAAGTGATGCTTAAGCTAACTTTGCCAGAAGAAGCTGGATTTTATCAAGAGCTGGTTGACCATCCAAAAGTACTCAAAGTCGTGGCGTTATCGGGTGGTTATAGCCGTAGCGATGCCTGTGATAAGCTCAAACAAAACCCTGGTATGATTGCCAGCTTCTCACGTGCCTTTACTGAAGGGCTGAGCAAACAGCAAAGTGATGAAGAGTTTGCAGATACTATTAATGCCTCGATTGATGAGATTTATCAGGCGTCGAAAGTGTAGGTTTAATAAGTTAACATTAAGACAGTTCAATAAAAAAAGCCCCGCAAAATAAGTATTTTTTTACTTAAATAGCGAGGCTTTTTTACGAACTAAGATAATATATTGCTAACTAATTACGCCTACGCTTCTTTACTCTTCAGACCAGCCGCATATTCACGGACGTTCTGAGTAATTTTCATTGAGCAAAATTTAGGGCCACACATCGAGCAAAAGTGAGCAGACTTGTGCGCGTCTTTTGGTAAGGTCTCGTCATGATATTCACGCGCCGTATCAGGATCGAGCGCCAAATTGAACTGGTCGTCCCAGCGGAATTCAAAGCGGGCTTTCGACAAAGCATTATCACGCGCCTGTGCACCTGGATGGCCTTTGGCAAGGTCAGCAGCGTGAGCAGCAATTTTATAAGTGATAATGCCGTCTTTGACATCCTTTTTGTTGGGCAGACCCAAATGCTCTTTAGGCGTCACATAACATAGCATCGCCGTGCCAAACCAGCCAATCATCGCCGCACCAATGGCACTAGTAATATGATCATAGCCTGGCGCGATATCAGTCGTTAAAGGCCCCAAAGTATAAAATGGCGCGTCAGCACACAGCTCAAGTTGCAAATCCATATTTTCTTTAATACGGTTCATCGCCACGTGACCCGGTCCTTCAACCATCACTTGCACATCATGCTGCCAAGCTACTTTGGTCAGCTCCCCCAGCGTTTTTAGTTCGCTAAATTGCGCTTCGTCATTGGCATCCTGCAAGCAACCAGGACGTAGGCCATCACCTAGACTAAAGGCGACATCATAGGCTTTCATAATCTCACAGATGTCTTCAAAATGAGTATATAAGAAACTCTCTTGTTGATGCACCATACACCACTGCGCCATGATAGAGCCGCCGCGCGAGACAATACCCGTCAGGCGTCCGGCAGTCAGGGGCACGTAATCTAGCAACACGCCAGCATGTATGGTGAAGTAATCAACGCCTTGTTCCGCTTGCTCAATAAGGGTATCGCGGAATATCTCCCATGTTAAATCCTCAGCGACGCCATCGACTTTTTCTAATGCTTGATAAATAGGGACCGTGCCAATCGGTACGGGTGAGTTACGAATCAGCCATTCGCGAGTTTCATGAATATGGTTACCAGTGGATAAATCCATAATGTTATCCGCGCCCCAACGTGTTGCCCAAGTCATTTTGGAGACTTCTTCATCAATAGATGAACCCAGCGCCGAGTTACCGATATTGGCGTTGATTTTGACTAAAAAATTACGGCCGATAATCATCGGCTCAGACTCAGGATGGTTAATATTATTAGGAATAATTGCACGACCTGCCGCCACTTCACTACGTACAAATTCAGGCGTAATAACAGTAGGCGTGTTAGCGCCAAAGCTCTCGCCATCATGTTGACGCATGTCCGTTGATTCATGCTGCTTTTGGGTTTCGCGAATAGCGATATATTCCATCTCAGGAGTAATAATACCGCGGCGGGCATAGTACATTTGGGTGACATTGCCGGTTTTACCAGCGACATCTTTGGCACGGCGCGGCTTATCGATATGAGCAAACCTCAGATTGGCAGTGCTGATGTCGCGGGCGCGCGTTTGTCCGTAGGTACTTGATAGACCGCTTAACTGTTCGGTATCACCGCGCTCGTTTATCCAGCCTTCACGTAGCTTAGGCAGCCCTTTGGTAAGGTCGATTGTGGCATTGGGATCAGTATAAACGCCTGAGGTATCGTAGACATAAAAGGGAGGATTGTGCTCACCCTCTTGGTCGCCAGTACCGCCGACAGGGGTATCGGCTAAATTAATCTCGCGCATCGGGACTTGGATATCGGGTCTTGAGCCTTCGATATAGACTTTGCGGGAGGCGGGAAGGATACGATGTAAGTCACGAGCGTCTTCTTCAAAACGGGCGTCTTTTTGGTTGCGATGGGCAGGTGTCTTTAGAGCGTCCGCTTTTTTATCTGCCTTGCTGACAGTCGTGTTAGCTGGTGTTTCTACTGAATTGTCGGTTGGGATATAAGTCTTAGCGACGTGTGCATTCGAAGTAGCGTTTGAAATAGTCATATGCTGTCCTAGCGTGTTGTCTAATGGTAAAGGCAACACCGCCAGAATCTGCGGGGTAAGCGTCAATTATGCATGCAAGTTTAACCCAATCGTCAGTATAAATTAATCGCACTAGCAAATATGATGCTAATGGATAGGACTAACTGGAGCGTTGGGTGCCACTTATTATTAACCGCCATACTTTTTATTAACCGGCGAACTCTAGCTACTAAAACAGAGCTAAAGAGTAATTCTAATAATAAGGCATTTCTGCACACCCGTTGCAAGACCATAACATCAGCTCAGACTTCCCTGCGTCGGTACTAACCGCATCAGGTTCGGCGGGTGGTTTCTCAGCGAATATACGATGACTGCTTATAAATCAGTCAATAATACATCGCACCCCGAGTCTGTCAGTGTTGTAAATCAACTTCATACTAGCAAACTTTCGACCTGACTGCTAATGATATTCGGCCATATTTATAATCATTTGGAATCTATAGTTTTATTAAGATTAATTATTAATATTGTTTAGCTAAATTATTTAATGGTATTCGATTTTAGATCGGTTAATCAAGGTTGGTTTACTAACATGGAGATGCTTTCGCCCTTATTACTACTGCTTTTATTACTGTTGTTATTAATATTACTATTGTCATCAAACTGTCATTAAAGCTTGGCACAATGCAACGCATGTCACGGACTAGAATTTTTCGTACCGTTGTTAAACTTTAGGAGTCTTACATGCGTTATTCATTATTAGCAGTGGCCGTCAGTTGTACCTTAGCACTTACGGCGTGTAATAAATCAACCGACACCGCAGAGCCGGCTACTGACAGTAGCGCAGTTGCCAGCAGTAGCACTGATAGTAGTACCACGAATAGTGCCAGCCCTGCCAGCAACGATCAAATTTCAATGAATATTACTGGAGCCGGTGCTTCATTCCCGCAGCCTATCTATGCCAAATGGTCAGCCGACTATAATGACGCGACCGGTGGAAAAGTCAACTACCAATCTATCGGCTCGTCAGGCGGTATTAAGCAAATCGTCGCAGGCACCGTCGATTTTGGTGCCTCAGATGCACCAATGACGCCAGAAGAATTGACGAAAGAAGGTTTGATCCAATTCCCAACCGTGATTGGCGGCGTGGTACCAGTGGTCAATATCAAAGGTATAGAGCCGGGCGAATTGAAGCTAGATGGCAAAATGCTGGCAGATATTTATTTGGGTAATATTAAAAAATGGAACGACCCTGCTATCGTGCAGCTTAACCCAGATTTAAGCTTGCCAGACAGGCCTATTACCACTGTGTTTCGCTCAGATGGCTCAGGCACGACTTTTAACTTCACCGATTACTTAGCAAAAGTATCACCTGAATGGCAAAGTGATGTTGGCGTTGACAAGACAGTCAAATGGCCAACGTCTGCTCGCGGTGCAGCAGGTAAAGGCAACGAAGGTGTGGCAAGTTATGTCAGCCGAATGGACAATGCCATTGGTTATGTCGAATACGCCTATGCCAAGCAAAATAATATGTCACATGTGGCACTCAAAAACGCGGCAGGCAACTTTGTGCAGCCATCAATAGAAAGCTTTGCGGCGGCAGGGGATATTGACTGGTCGCAGCAAGCAGGGTTCTATAAGGTCATTACCAACTCTGAAACTGCCGAGGCATGGCCGATTGCCGCTGCAACCTTTATTTTAGTACATAAACAGCCGCAAGATCCTAAGCAAGTGGCCGGCGCGCTAAACTTCTTTAGCTGGGCTTATGACCAAGGTGATGACGCAGCAATTGAGCTAGATTATGTGCCATTTTCTGATAAGGCAGTCGCGCTATTCAAAGACAGCTGGAAGCAAGTGGTCGGTAAGGACGGCAAGCCGGTCTATACCCCGCAGTAACAATAACAATAATAGTAACAACATACCCTCCCATGCGCCTGTGATTTTGCTGATAAGCAGATCATAGGCGTAACTCATAGTTAAAATATTTATATTTAACCCATTCATTTTCAAGCATATTTATCAAACTAATTGAGGTGGTCATGGCAGGACTTAATTTGCAGACACAACTGAACAAACAAAAACGTTGGGATGCAATATTTGTCACCACTACCAAAGCGGCAGCACTTTTTGTGTTGCTAAGCTTAGGGGCGATTTTACTGTCACTGGTTATCGGTGCGTGGCCAAGTATGCAAGCGTTTGGACTGGACTTTTATACCAGTAATAACTGGGATCCAGTCGCCAATGAATATGGCGCTCTTGCCCCTATTTATGGCACGCTTGTCACTTCCGCTATGGCGCTGGCTATTGCCGTTCCTATTAGCTTTGGTATTGCGATATTTTTGACTGAGCTGTGTCCCTCTTTTCTCAAGAAGCCACTGGGCATTGCCATCGAGCTGTTAGCCGGTATTCCTTCTATCATTTATGGTATGTGGGGTTTATTCGTATTCGCACCTTTTTTTGGCAACAACATCCAGCCATGGCTGACCGAAAATTTAGGCGGTTTGCCCCTCATCGGTAAGCTTTTCGTTGGTGCGCCGATGGGTATTGGTTTATTCACCGCCTCGTTGGTGCTTGCCATTATGATTATTCCCTTTATTGCCGCCACCATGCGTGATGTGTTTGCGGTTGTGCCTGCACTTCTCAAAGAATCTGCCTATGGCATGGGCGCGACCAGGTGGGAAGTAATGTTTAAGATTGTTCTACCCTATGCCAAAACTGGTGTGGTTGGCGGCATCATCTTAGGGTTAGGTCGGGCGCTGGGGGAAACTATGGCGGTGACCTTTTTGATTGGTAATACCTTTAATATCAGTCCCAGTATGTTTGCTTCGGGGGTCTCTATCACTTCAGCCTTGGCCAATGAATTCGCGGAAGCGTCCGATCCGCTGCATCTATCGGCGCTGCTGCATTTAGGGCTGATACTATTTATGATTACCTTTATCGTTCTGAGTATCTCACGTCTGCTGCTACGCGGCATGGATAAGCGTGCTGGAGAATAACTTTTGGATAGTAGCCGCTGTCATTATTGTTAAGTCGTTTTTGCTAAGCCGGACATTTTATAAATGGTTTATTAAAAAATACTATTTAATGAAAAATATAAACTGTAGAAAGTTAGTAAATAATAAGGAATCTGCTGCATGACCGCATTGTCTGCCATTACTCAAGCCTCGACTAAGCCCATTATGGCCAGCGACCAAAGGTTATATCGCCGTCGCCGACTGTGGAATAAAGTAGGATTGGGCTTTGCAGCCTCAGCTATGATATTTGGGCTATTTTGGCTGTCGTGGATTTTGATTACTTTAGGCGTTGAAGGCTTTAGCGGTTTGGTGCAAATGCCAGTATTTACCGCCGACACGCCACCACCAATGACCGACGGTGGTCTGCGCAACGTTATTGTCGGCTCGCTGATGATTTCAGGTAGTGGATTGTTTATCGGGGCGCCAATTGGCCTGCTGGCAGGGATTTACTTGGCGGAATTCTCGCATGGCAATTGGCTGGGACAAGTCATTCGTTTTTTAAATGACATTCTGTTATCTGCCCCATCTATTGTGATTGGCTTATTCATCTATGCAATATTAGTCAAAAATTATAGCTTTTCTGGTTGGGCAGGCGCGTGTGCCCTAGCGTTAATTGTCATTCCAGTGGTGGTAAGAACCACCGAAAGCATGCTGTTATTAGTGCCCAATACTCTGCGTGAAGCAGCTTACGCGTTAGGAACGCCGAAATGGAAGCTGGTACTGGGCGTAACCATCAAAGCAGCGCGGGCAGGCTTAATCACCGGCGTACTATTGGCATTTGCGCGTATCACTGGCGAGACTGCTCCGCTGTTATTTACCGCGTTGAATAATCAATACTTCAGCTTAGACATGAGCAATGCGATGGGCAATATGCCCATCACTATTTATCAATTTGCTATGAGCCCTTATGACAATTGGCATACCTTAGCCTGGGCGGCAGCATTATTAATTACCTTAACAGTGCTTACCTTGAATGTAGCAGCACGCTATATCGGCGGCAAAGAATATAACTAATAGTTTTTATCAGATGCTTTTATTAAAGAGCTTTACTGAAAAGTCTTACTGCTAAAAATTAATACTTACCCAACTTCTTAATTTTTATCTCCTGTTAAAGAACTTCACACTAAAGAATTTCATATTAAAGATAATAAGGAATATGACCATGACAGATATCGCTACCCGACCTACTAAAAAAAATATTCAGATTCCCGTACCTGTACCTAGTTTGAGTGATCCGAGCGTGCATGGTCTTGCCCCAGTAACCACTGAACGTACAGCAGGCAAACATACATCCGCTGCATTTAATGAGTTCGCAGACACTATGCCTGCCCCAAAACTCCAAGTCCGTGACTTAAATTTTTATTACGGTAGCTTTCGTGCTCTAAAAGACATCTCCCTTGATATTCCCGAAAAGCAAGTAACCGCATTTATCGGCCCTTCTGGCTGCGGTAAGTCGACGCTACTGCGTACCTTTAATCGCATGTATGACTTATATCCCAATATGCGCGCTGAAGGTCAGATTCATCTTGATGGTCATGACGTATTGGCTAAATCAATGGATGTCAATTTACTACGCGCTAAGGTAGGCATGGTTTTCCAGAAGCCCACGCCGTTTCCGATGTCCATTTTTGATAATGTGGCTTTCGGGGTACGGTTGTACGAAAAGATGTCGAAGGCGGAGCTTGCCGAGCGAGTAGAGTGGGCGCTTAAAAAAGCCGCACTGTGGAATGAAGTTAAAGACAAGCTATCGGCCTCAGGCTTGTCATTGTCTGGCGGCCAGCAGCAGAGATTGTGTATCGCGCGCGGAGTGGCCACTAAGCCTGAAGTCTTATTATTAGATGAGCCCACCTCATCGCTTGACCCTATCTCAACGGGGGCAATCGAGGCTTTGATTGAGGACTTAAAGCAAGACTATACCATTGCTATCGTGACCCATAACATGCAGCAAGCGGCGCGAATTTCTGACTACACCGCTTATATGTATTTGGGCGATATGGTAGAGATGGGCAACACCGACCAGATTTTTACCAATCCTTCGCAGCAAGCGACTGAGGATTATATTACTGGGCGTTATGGCTAATTGTCCTATTTATTATGGTTTTTCTATTCATATCATTTCTAAAAATTCAAAATAACGAAAAACAAGATTATAAGTACTACCATTAGTAGGCTTAGGAGTCTGACAACGTTAGCTTGTTTTTTGGGATTGCTATTGTCATGGTTTTTATCGAGAATTTTATTATGTCCAATCAAATGTTCCACACCTCCAAAAGCTTTGACCAAGACTTAACCGAGACCACTGATTTATTTTTAGAGATGGGTGCGCTTGCTGGGCAGCAAGTGGCACAAGCGATGCACGCTTTGATAGAAGGCGATATGAATTTGGCCTATCAGGTGGTTGAGCAGGACAGTGCGATCAATCAGTTAGAGGTACTAATTGATGAGCGAGTACTATTATTAGTGGCTAAAAGGCAACCGGCGGCTCGCGACTTGCGCTATGTCATGGCGATCAGTAAAGGGGTGGTAGATATTGAGCGTATCGGCGATGAGGCGGCTAAGATTGCCCATATGGCGCAGCAAGTGGCCGCTGATAGTGTTACAAGTGCGAGCGATCATGAAGTACAGCATTTGAGTAATCAGGTGCGTATGATGCTACACAGTGCGCTAGCAGCCTTTGAGCATTTAAAAGCAGAGCGCGCCTTTGATGTGATGCGTAGCGATGGCAACGTGGACTTTGAATATCAGTCTGCCATTCGCGCCTTGATGACCTACGTTATGGAAGACCCACGGCAAGTCAGTCATGTGATTAACTTGATGTGGATACTCAGAGCGCTTGAGCGCATCGGTGACCATGCCCGCAATATTGCCGAGCTAGTGATTTATATCAGCAGTGGCACGGATGTGCGCCATAGTGATTTTGAAAAGGTGCAACAAGCGATTGACGCTAGCAAAGTAGGCTAGCGCCTCGTTTTTTTACATTTCATTTTCTATTCTAAGCGTTGGTCTAGCTTTTGGTTTCTGGTGTCCAGCCCTGAGCACGTTCATAGTTTTCATTATCCAAAAATTTATCACGTTGTTCCGTCAAGAATTTCTTGGCTTCAGGATCCATCATACTTAAATGGTTTTCGTTAATCAGCATAGTTTGGTGCTCGAGCCATTCTTTCCATGCCTTTTCCGATACTGTTTCTTGTAGCTCTTGACCTTTTTTGTTCGGGAAGGGAGGATGCGCCATTTTAGGTAGATCTTGCTGATATTTACGGCAAAATACGGTATTGGCTTGGGGATTGAAATTCTCGGTCATGAGTCGCTCCTTATTATTGATATTGAATATATTAGCAGTTTGCTATTAACCTATGATAAAGGTCTTAGTGCACTTAGCAAATGCTAATAGGGTTATAAAGGTTAATAAGTTTAAGGGTATCAGGTTTATAAAGGTTAACCGCAAATTTATTTAAATAGGGTAACAAAAACACCCGCAATGATGGCGGGTGTTTTGATATTAATCGCTGTAGTCAGCGAAGGCTATCAAGTTAATAAAAATATTAGATTAAGCAAAGACTTCTAAACGGGTACGTCCACGGCGCACCGCCTGCTTCACTTGATTGGGTGCAGTGCCGCCCAAATGGTCACGCGCTGCTAATGAACCTTCTAAGGTTAAGTAGTCAAACACGTCATCGCCGATGGCATCGCTAAATGACTGCAATTGTGCCAATGATAAGTCGCTCAAGTCCACACCTTCTTTAATACCCAAAGCAACAGCATTGCCCACCACTTCATGGGCATCACGGAACGCAACCCCATTTCGCACTAGATAATCGGCCAAATCGGTAGCAGTGGCATAACCTTTCATGGTCGCCGCGCGCATATTTTCTTTATTAGGCGTGATATTTGGTAGCATATCGGCAAAGGCTAATAGCGAGCCTGTCAAAGTGTCTACGCAATCAAAAAGCGGCTCTTTGTCTTCTTGGTTGTCTTTATTGTAGGCCAGTGGCTGGCTTTTCATGAGGCTCAATAAGGTCATTAACTGTCCGAATACGCGAGCCGCTTTACCACGTACCAGCTCTGGTACATCAGGGTTTTTCTTCTGTGGCATGATGGATGAACCAGTACAAAAGCGATCCGGTATCTGCACAAAATTAAATTGTGCGGACATCCATAAGATAATTTCCTCACTCATGCGCGACATATGCATCATTAAGATAGAAGCGGCAGCGGTAAACTCAATGGCAAAGTCGCGATCGGATACGGCATCGAGCGAGTTTTGGCAAATGCCCTCAAAACCAAGAAGTTCCGCAGTAATCGTACGGTCGATTGGGAAGGTCGTGCCAGCAAGAGCGGCGCTGCCGAGTGGTAATTGATTGATACGGCGACGCGCATCCACCAGTCGCTCAGTATCACGAAATAGCATCTCAAACCATGCCATCACGTGGTGACCAAAGCTGACCGGTTGTGCGGTTTGCAAATGGGTAAATCCCGGCATAATAGTATCGGTATGTTGTTCAGCTAAATCTAATAAGCCGCTCTGCAAGCGTACCAATAGCGCAATGATATTATCGGTTTCTTCACGCAGCCACAGGCGAATATCGGTTGCGACTTGGTCATTACGACTACGACCGGTATGTAGCTTTTTACCGACCGCACCAATAATATCAGTCAGGCGCGACTCAACGTTCATATGTACATCTTCCAGCTGAATTGACCAATCAAACTCATCGGCCTCAATCTCGGCTAGCACTTGCTGCAGGCCTTCAATAATTGTCGCGACCTCATCAGCGCTTAAAATATCGCACTCTTTGAGCATAGTCGCATGAGCGATTGAGCCTTCGATATCATGACGCGCAAAGCGTTGATCGAAGCCTACTGAAGCGGTAAAGGCGGCAACGAAGCTGTCTGTTGCTTCACTAAAGCGCCCGCCCCACATTTGCTGGCCTGGGCTGTTTTGTGCAGCAGCGTTTGTTGTGGCAGCATCTGTGCTAGAATCAGATGCATGTGAATTTTTATTTTGCTCGGGATTACTAGGATTTGAAGAAGTGGCGTTCATATCGGTCTAAGACAAGTCAACAGAATAAGAACTCGAGTATAGCAAATGATGAGGTTGCCTTACTAGCGGAGCGCTTAGAGTTTTTTATTCCCAAACTCATGGAAATCATGAGGCCTGGGCAGTGGCTACTGTATATCTTTCTTTGGTCGTTGTTTCTTACAGTAATTGATCGCCATGATATGGCTACTTGGTCACAGTTTTTGATCAAGTTTATGAGTAGGGTTATTCAAAATACTTTAACCGTCATCCCGTCATTATATTTGATTGATTATTTACGTCCTCTCTTTAAGCACGCGAGTATCCTTAGAGTCAGTATATATGTTTTCCTGCTATTTACGATTGGCTCTGCAATACCAATAACCTTAGTTATGCTCGTTATGATTAATATTGGCTGGCTTGACTACAATCCTCAAGCGTTTGTCTTAAATATATTGTTTAATAGTATGATTACTGGTAGCTTCACATTAGTGTTTTTACTGTATTTCATACGCCGTCATCGAGAGCTCAATGCTCTTAAGCTATCTTTTGAGCATAAGCTGACCGCTCAAAACGACTTGATCAAAGCTCGTCTCGCCCCGCACTTTTTCTTTAATACGCTTAACACTTTAACTTCACTTATTGAATCCAATCCGTCACGTGCAGCCGCGTTATTGCAGCACGTATCAGCGTTGTTCCGTGCTAGTTTTAGTGGCACGCGTGAAATTAGCTTTGAAGAAGAAGTGGCGCTTTGCGAGCATTATTTGGCGATTGAGTCGAGCCGTTTGGCCGATAAACTTGCTGTGAGTTGGCAGCTGCCCGACGAAGATGTAATGTACGATATGGTCATCACTGTTTTGACCTTGCAGGGTGTGCTTGAAAAAGTACTGTTTAGCGTGGTAGAGATGACCACCGAAACCATTATTATTGATATCGCCGTGACCTGGCAGCAGCACCGAGTTACTATTACCGTTACTGCTCAGCTTCCCAGCAAAACGTTAATGATTAGTCATAATTTGCGCCAACATGTGGACTTTTATGTTCAAGCTGAGCGCTTAAAAATTCATTTCGGACAAAGTGCCGATATTCAAAGCACGGTCACCAGTCAGCAAATCATAACCATCATTGATTATCCCCTACAAGATGTTGGTTTGTAACCCTTTCTTAGTATTTTAATACTTCCATAATATCTATCATGGCATACTTATTGCATCAATTATTTTATTGATGTAATCGTTACCTTATGTGATTGATAATTGGTAACTATTAATAGTGTCTAAAAATTTTTAGGTGGGCTATGCGAAAGGGATTTACATGCGAATTATAGTTTGTGATGATGAGCCATTGGCACGTGAGCGTTTGGTCAGGATTGTGCAAGAGTCAGGTCATCAGGTGGTCGCACAAGCAACGACCGGGGTAGAAGCCATTGTCGCAGTAAAAACCCATCAGCCAGATGTCATATTACTAGACATTCGGATGCCCGAAATGGATGGTGTGCGCTGTGCCCAAGAGCTCAGTGAGCTCAAGCATCCGCCGGCTATTATCTTCGTTACCGCTTATGATCATTATGCGATTGCGGCCCTTAAAGCCAATGCTATTGGCTACTTATTAAAACCTGCAAACAAGGATGAGCTGTTAGAGGCACTTGGCAAAGCCAAAAATCTAAACGCCGCCCAATTAAATGAAATTCGTAAGCTTGAAGATCCAACTGCTCGGCCAGTACGAGAGCATATCGCCGCCCGTACCCATCGTGGGGTAGAGCTGATTGAGTTGAAAGATATTTATTATTGCAGTGCCGATCAAAAGTACGTCAAAGTTCGTCATAAAGAGGGCATTGTGTTGATTGATGAGACCTTAAAGGAGCTGGAGCAAGAATTTGACGATCGACTGTTTCGTGTGCACCGTAATGCCATGATCAATCTAAAATTTTTGGATTTTTTAGAGACTGTAGATGCTGGAAATTACCAAGTACACTTTAAAGGTATTGAGGAGACTTTAGCCGTCAGCCGTCGCCATCTACCCGCGTTACGTGAAAAAATTCAAAGTATGTAGCTCGTATAACCTATTTTAACAAACATATACTTTCAACAAATATGGGCAAGGAGCGTTTTTAAATCCTGAAGCTTCCTCCCATATCATCAATCCCTTATTTATGCTTAAATAGGGGTATTTTTTTGCGTCACCACATACCGTTAATAAAAGTACAGTGAACCCAATATACAACTGGGACCAGACAGACGAGTGAGAGTTGCAGCTGGCCTATCAAAGCAGGTGCATTCAGCGAGTCTGATGCTGTAACAGGTTTGTAGTTGGTTCTACTATAGCGTTAATCCTATTGAGGCCTCATATGAGCAACTCGTCGCAACAACCTGCTTTGACTACCTTAAATATCGCCACCCGTCAGAGTCCATTGGCATTATGGCAAGCCGAACACATTCGTGATCGCTTGCTAGTACTGTATCCTAGCTTGACTATTAACTTGCTAAAAATTGTCACTAAAGGTGACAAAATTTTGGACACGCCACTGGCCAAAATCGGTGGAAAGGGGTTGTTTGTGAAAGAGCTTGAGCAAGCAATGTATGACAAACAGGCAGATATTGCAGTGCACTCATTAAAAGACGTTCCCATGCAATTGCCTGAAGGTTTGATGCTGGGTGTCTATTGCACGCGTGCCTCTCCGACTGATGCGTTCGTCTCTAATACCTATAACGGTCTTGACGAGTTACCTGAAGGCGCAGTGGTGGGAACCTCAAGTTTACGCCGTCAGTGTCAACTTAAAGCCTATCGTCCAGATTTGCAAATCAAAACCCTGCGCGGTAACGTTGGGACGCGTCTAGGTAAGCTGGATGCAGGCGATTATGATGCCATTATTCTAGCCACCAGCGGTCTACAGCGTATTGAGCTGGACGCGCGTATTCGCGGAGAATTAGATATTGATGTCTGCTTGCCTGCTGTTGGACAAGGGGCATTAGCAATTGAATGTCGTGAAGATGATGCTGAGATATTAGCCTTACTCGCGCCGCTCAATGATGACAAAGCACGCATCCGTTTAATCGCTGAGCGCGCTTTAAATCGTCACTTAGAAGGCGGCTGCCAAGTCCCGATTGCTGCTTTTGCTGTTTTACATGCCGCTGATGACAGCGTCGATATTGAGAATAATTATATCGAAAACGATGATGCTGGCAATAGGTTGTGGCTACGTGGCCGAGTCGGACAAGCCGATGGTAGCGAGTTGCTAAAAGCTGAAAAACGTACTATTTTGAGTGGTACCCAAGTAGAACAAGAAGCGCAAGCCAATCAGCTCGGCATTGAAGTGGCTGATATGCTACTTGCAGATGGCGCTGGTGCTATTTTGGCAGCGATTTACCATCCTGAATAGCAGGCATGTATCTGTTTTAAAGTAAATCGACTATATCACTCTAATCCCATAAGCCTTACGTCGTGGTATGTTTATGTCTTGGTCATCGCCGCCCACTTACTCTAAGTCAAATCAGGAAGTTGATGGTGTAGCAATGCCGCCGCAAGTGGTGATTAATACCCGCCCAGTAGAGCGTGCTGCGCCGCTTACCTGTCATTTACAAGCAGCAGGTTTTATAGTCGTTGATATACCGATGCTAGCGTTGCAATCGCGCGCAGTCATAGAAGAAGATATGAGACTGATGCGCCAATGGCTGGCGGGCGATTATCAAGCCTTGGTCATTGTAAGCCCAACAGCTGCTGCTTCAGGCTTAGCGGTTTGGCAAACACTTGAACTTGAAAGAAATGCTCAAGATATTAATAGTAAATCAGAAATAGCTTCGACGAAACCACCAAGCCATTTAATTGCCGTTGGGGAAGCTACCGCCGCCGTATTGAATAATGCCCAACTACCAGCGGCAAACTACCAAGTGCGACAGCCTACGAGTGCCAATAACGAAGGTATGCTGGTCATGCCTGAGATTGAAAGGCTAGAAGCTGGTGATAAGGTACTGATATGGCGTGGACTTGGCGGACGCCGACTATTGGTTGATGCCTTACAAGCGCGCGGTGTACATATCGATAGCATTGCGTGGTATGAGCGAGTTATGCCTACCGATGCCAATACTCACTACCAACAGTGGCTGAAACAATTCAGTGTGCAAAAGGCAACGCAAAAGCTAGCGCAACCCATAGCGCAAATACAGCAACCAAAGCCTATTGTTGTTATTAGTAGTGGCACGGCCTTTGAGCATTGGGTAAGTATAGTCGATCCAGTGCAAGCGCTTGACTCAGAATCGAAGTCAGATATAAATCTAGATGCAAATTCAGATGGCAGTTCGCCTGTAATTTTAGATACGAATTTGAGTAATGGGTCGCCACTTAAATTGTCGGACTTTGCTTATGTGGTACTAGGTGAGCGCTTAGCTCATATGGTCGCTGAGCAACAACTGAGCTATTGGCGAGTAGAAGATCTGACTCCTGAGACTATCCTTGCAGCAATTAGAAGTAGTTGTTAATTTTAACCGCGACTAGTTCTAACAGCTACTGATTTTAACAAGTATCAAAAACTTAATAATTAATTTATCTTACCTGCTTATTTTAAGTACGTTTAAACCTATCAACAACGGTGCTGCTTTATGTCAACTAAGTTTGAATCGTCACCTAACGATCCCTCTGCCGGTCAGCAGCGCCGCCAAGCAAATATCTTGCTATTGCGCCTGCAGTGGTTACTTATTTTACTGCTCATCGCCGCGTTATCATGGTTATATATTAGTCAACAGCGTTTTCAAAATCATGTCAATGAGCGTTTGCAAAGTAATGAACAATTGGCCAGTCGGCTAAACGAAATGGACGATCGCTTATTTGCTATCAATCAGCAGAGTCTGCCACCGCCGAGCACTGTGGTCGGTAGCCAATCACAAAACCAGCTGGATTTATTACGTATTCAAATACAAGCAGCTGATAGGTTACTGTTAGATAATAACGATAGGGCAGCGATTGATTTATTACGTGGACTACAATGGCAGCTATCACAAAACAGTAATGAGATTGCGCCAGCCCTGACGATTGTCATCAAACAAAGCTTAACCAAAGATATCGAGCGCTTGCAAGCGCAAAGCTCTCAACCCAGCCCATGGCAGATACAAAATTTGGCGATTCAAAACATCCAAGAATTTTTACACAGCCATGAGCGTCTAAACAGCCATGATAAACAAGGAAGCTCTGTTAACGTAGCAAGCAATAATATTGCACTGACCCGCAGACAACTAACGATTCACGAAGTTATCATGACACTGAATCTAGCGAATCAAGCCAGTAATATGCGTGATAAAGGCCAGCTGGTTTCTTACTTGCGCCAAGCTCGAAACCAGTTGCAAACTTTAGTTACAGACCCTTCAAGCACGCCGAAAAACAAAGTTAGCTCCAATTCTAATCCGACATCGTCGTCAGTCATAAAAAGCAGTACGAAAACGTCTGACAATCAAAGTAATTTACAGACTATAGGGGCGCCACAAAATATCTCAGAAGTGATTAATTGGCTGGATAAACTGATTGCTAACTCCCCAACACCAACGCCGCTATTGACCACTCAGATTTTAGATAAACCCAAGCGTTGATCTGTGCCCGTTTATTCTAAGTGCCCAGTTAGTTTAAATACTAAGTGGGTTTAAATACTAAGTTATTTGAAGTACTGGTATATTTGGTAAATACAAAAATTTAAGGTGAATCATGAACAAGGCCAATCAACCCTCAAGTTTAACCACTGATAAGCAAGTCAACAGCGGTCCTGACACACCTGACGCATTGGCGCGTTATCCCATTATTCATACTCAGCCGATCCACTGGGGTGAGATGGATGCTTTTAACCATTTAAATAATGTGGTTTATTATCGTTATGCTGAGTCAGCACGTATCGCCTATTTGCAGGCGTTGGGTATGTTTGATGGCAGTATGGTGACGGTGCTGGCACAGTCCAGCTGTCAGTATTTACAGCCAGTGACTTTCCCCGATACTTTGTTATTAGGCGTGCGTTGTCAGCGCTTGGGTACAACCAGTATCGTGATAGATTACAGTTATTATAGCTGCACACAACAAGCAATCGTTGCTACGGCTGAGGCAGTAGTGGTACGTCTGGCTAGCGGTGGTGAACAAAAGTTACCGTGGACAGAAGAGGAACGTGCGCGTTTATTAGCGTTAGAAAAAAAGGTAGGGCATACGCCTGAATTATAACTATTTTCTCGTCTTTTACTTTTGAGAGTTTAGTAAACAGTAATAAGTAAGTAACAAAAAGGCACGCTAACATCAGTTAGTGTGCCTTTTTTATTAACCAGTTTTATCGTAGTGGCATTTGCTTAGTTCAAGTTATTTGACCGTATTAATCTTGCTTAGGAGCATGAATAAAGTCTACTACATTCAGATCAAAACCTGACAGCGCATAGAACTTCATCGGTGATGACAATAAGCGCATATCACGCACGCCCAAATGCCGTAAAATCTGCGCGCCAACGCCAATACTGCGATAGGGTTGCTGGGCAATAGTAGACAACGATTGATTGTCTGAAGCTTTATCTAACGCATCTCCCAAATCAATCGGTTGATGGCTACCAATCCATACCAACACACCGCGCTCTGAGGCGTTGATTTCTTTTAAAGCAGATTGCACACTCCAGCCGCTACGTCCGGTCGTATCATTCTTAGCCGCAAACAAGTCACGCAAAGGATGAAAACCATGTACACGCACAGTACTGACGCCTTCACTAACGTTACCTTTTACTAAAGCTAAATGGGTTTCATCAGCACCAAACTCGCGGAAACGATGCAAAGTAAACGTACCGTATTCGGTCTCGAACGGACGCGACTCAATCTCTTCTACGGTTTGCTCATTAGAAATACGATAGTTGATTAAATCTGCGATAGTGCCAATCTTGAGATCATGCTCTTTTGCGAATATCTCAAGGTCATCACGGCGCGCCATCGTACCATCATCATTGATAATTTCTACGATAACAGCTGCTGGTTCAAGCCCTGCAATGCGGGCTAAATCACAACCTGCTTCGGTATGGCCAGCACGGTGTAATACGCCGCCGTTTTGGGCCATGATAGGAAAGATGTGTCCAGGCTGGACGATATCTTCAGGTTTGGCAGAAGATGATACTGCTGCTTGAACGGTACGTGCGCGGTCTGCGGCAGAAATACCGGTAGTCACGCCTTCAGCCGCTTCAATAGATACGGTAAAGTTAGTGCTAAATTTCGCTTCATTACGATCTGACATTAGCGGCAGAGCCAACTGTTGGCAACGGGCTTGTGATAAGGTCAAGCAGACTAAACCGCGAGCATGGGTAATCATAAAGTTAATATCTTCGGGGCGCACATGAGTCGCTGCCATGATGATATCGCCTTCATTTTCGCGATCTTCATCATCCATCAAAATGACCATTTTACCTGCGCGAATATCTTCGATAATCTCAGGAATCGTATTTAAATTCATAGGAAGTCTCAATGTTTTATTATTTATCAGTATATAAAAGGTTATGTAAAAGTGTAGGTATAAAAAGCTATCCGCCTATTGTAGCAGTAGATTAGAGAAAGCGCTGTAGCTGTTGAGCAAAGCGCGTAGCAATTAGGGGTAGATGGTTATTAATCTATCGTTTTTATATACAAGCATCCTAACATTTTAACGGTTTTACCGTAACGTGCTGCCTCATCGAGATACTATATGGCCTATTATCTCGAAAAATAGTGATAAGTATTATCAATGACGAGCGCTATGATGAATGATGCACATTATAAATGAACCAAACAATCAAGGAGCCATTTATTCATTGCTGGCCGCTTGGGTTCTTAGCCAGTCCATAAATTGCTTACTGTGTTGCTCACGCTGATTATCCGCAAATTCATAGAAGCGTGTGCCCACTAAGTTATCAGGAAAATAGGTTTGCGCATAGTAGTGATTGGGATAACCATGCGGATAAACGTAACCTTTACCGTAGCCTTGGTCGCGCATCAGCTTGGTTACGCCATTACGTAGATGCAAGGGTATGGGTGAGGCATCTTTTTCCGCCAGTGTCATCGCCGCATTAATCGCTTTATAGGTACTGTTACTTTTAGCACTAGTCGCTAAATAAACCACCACTTGTCCTAAGATAATACGCGCCTCCGGCATACCAATAGATTGCACGCTACGCAAGGCGGCATCAGCCAGCAATAAAGCATTAGGATTGGCATTACCAATATCTTCACTGGCTAGAATGACCAGCCGCCGTGCGATAAAATCCGCCGGCTCACCGCCAACCAACATCCGCGCCATCCAGTATAAAGCTGCATCTGGGTCTGAGCCACGCACCGATTTTATCATTGCTGAGATAATATCGTAATGCTGCTCACCATCTTTGTCATAACGTACTAGCGCAGTCTGGGCTACGCGGGCTACTAACTCATCATCGATGACTATAGGCGACTGGTTTGGATCTGCTGTTTGTACGGCAAGTTCCAGTAAATTCAGCGCTTTACGAGCGTCACCCTGTGCCAATTGACTGATAGTATTTTGTGCCTGTAAATCGATAGTGAGACTTTTAAAAACAGTATCTTCTAAAAGTGCCCGCTGTAATACTGCAGCGATTTGCTCGCTACTAAGCGGCTCTAGGCGATACACTTGGCAGCGTGATAGTAGTGCATTATTGACACTGAAAGACGGGTTTTCAGTGGTCGCTCCAATCAAAGTAATATCGCCAGATTCTACCGCACCCAATAGTGCATCTTGCTGGGCCTTATTAAAACGGTGAATCTCATCAATAAAGACCACCGGCGATTCAAAGCTTAACGAGTCTTTGCTATCTAACACCTCACGCAATTGCTTAACCCCAGTATTTATAGCTGACAGCGCATGAAAGGGGCGGTCAACGGCATTGGCTAATAGCATCGCAATGGTGGTTTTGCCGATACCAGCCTCCCCATGCAAAATGATGGATGGTAGATGGCCTTGTTCAACCAAACGTCGTAATGGTGCCCCTTCTGCTAGCAGATGTTCTTGACCTATAATAGAGTCAAGGGTAGCAGGGCGCATGCGCTGGGCAAGGGGGGTGTCGGCATGAAAAGGTGCAGGCATAAAACTCTCTATTATAAAAAATATTAATTAAATTAGAAAAAATAAGACAGTTTCTAGTAGGGGTTGTATAAGCTAGGCTAACGCAGTTTTACGTTAAGGAAAGTCAGGTAAGTGTACAACTTATGTCTTAAACGCTTTGATTTTTAGACGCTTACCCTTATTAATAGCTTACCAAAATAAATTAAGTCCAAGGTAGAGCCTTAGTTATGCTTCGTCAAACACTCAAGCGATTTCTCAATACAAACTTACGTCTAAACGGCTCAAATAATTCGAATAAACAATCACGGCCGCTGAATGCTGGTGAGATTATGCTTGCGCGCTCAGTCTTTGGCGATAGTATTAAACTTGATGAGGTGACCCTTAAAACAGCATGGTGGGTATTCAAAAACTATGCAGTCAGTCCTAATGGCAATATATATTTTCATCCAGCCGATTGGACAGTAGACTTTAGCGAGGCTTCTATTAATAAGCAAAGCTGGCTGATTCATGAGCTCACCCACGTTTGGCAATTGCAGCAAGGACTTAAAGTTGTGCGCAGTGCGCTTATCGATCGCCGCTATGATTATGTTTTAAAGACCGGCAAGTCATTTTTTAATTACGGTATTGAGCAACAAGCCCGTATGGTACAAGATTACTTTGTACGTCGTGAATATAGGCAGGACTGTCAAGCGCTAGAAGCCGGCATTCCCTTTTTAGACAGTCAACCTAATAAGTATCATGACGGCTCGTTCACCGTTTGACCTTTACTTAACAAGTGTGAGAAGAAAAAAGGTTATACTTAATAACTTTTATTTAATAGCTTCTGTCTTAATAGCTACTAAAAATATTTGAAATTATTCTAATCTTAATGCCGTACCCTTTTAGCTTTCCACTTTTAGTTTTTAAAACAGGAACTGTGCCGTGATGTTTAACTTTTTAACACCGAAGCCCGATGCTGATTTATATAATACCGCAATAACTCATAGAATAACGACTGCGCGTCTGCGCCAGACGCCGACTTTGCTAGCAGCAACACTGGTAGGGACGTTAATGTTGATAGGTTGCCAGCAGCAATCAGCACCCGTGGCAGATAATGATAGCAACACCAGTGAACAAATAAGCGCTGAAGATAATAAAACTGTTGTGCAAAGCGATTCGGCTGCCGCGCGTATAGAGCGATTCCAGCCTTTATATATTGCCCAAGCACAGAGATTACAGCGACGCTTACAAGCAGAGTATGAGTCGCTACAAGCTGCTGACGCAACAGATAGTGAGAATAGCTTATCACTGAATAGTGCTACTGAAACTTCTGATGGTGACACTAAAATGACTACTAGCCCCAGTGCCACGGCTAGTCCTACTAGCAACACCAATAAATCAACCGAGACAAGGGTGAATAAGCCCGAAAGTAGCATGGCATCTGGCACTAATTCTGCCGGAGCGGCTGGCACTACTAGCGACACTACTATCAATGCTGCACCCGAAGCGGCAGAAACTGATGCTGAGGTGAATACCAGTACTGAGGTTGGCGAACGTGATTTAACAGTATTAAAGCGTATTAGCCTTGAGCCACGTAAACCTATCATACTGAACGAAGAACAAATTATCGAACGTTATCAGCAAGCGATGGAAGCGCTTTATCAGCCCGTAGCGACGCCATTTAGTGACCAAGACATCGATACCTTGCTCAATATAGCCACTTTAGTACCGCAGCTGTTCGAACATGCGGAAATTGCTGACAGAGTAAATGCAAAAAGCCCCGCGCTGGCTCGTTTGATTATTCAACATCAAGTTTGGGAACAGATAGAAGCGCAGCAGGTGCTCGATATGCAGCAGATGAAACTGGACCAACAACAAGAGTTTGACAGTCTCATGATCAAGTTTAATGACACTATCAAAGGTTATGATGAACAAATTGCCAAATACGAGCAGACTCTTAAATCATTTCAATAGTCTCTTATAAACAAACTTTTATAAAAGACAGACGGCTTAAACAGATATAAAAGATCCCGCACATTGGCGGGATCTTTTATTGAATCAATGGTTAAGTCTTAGCATAGCTGACCTATTTACGGTCTTCTATTTTAACGAAGTCGCGATGGGTCTCACCCGTGTATAACTGACGTGGACGACCGATTTTGAACGGTGCACTATGCATCTCTAACCAATGGCTGATCCAACCAGAGGTACGAGCCAATGAGAAAATTACCGTAAACATAGACGTTGGAATACCAATGGCTTTTAGAATGATACCAGAGTAAAAATCAACATTTGGATACAGGTTACGTTCGATGAAGAACGGATCTTCTAGCGCAATTTTTTCAAGTGCCATGGCAAGCTCAAGCTTAGGATCATTGATACCCAATGCGCTTAGAACTTCATCACAAGTCTCTTTCATGACTTGTGCACGTGGGTCAAAGTTTTTATAAACACGGTGACCAAAGCCCATTAGCTTCACTTCACGGCTTTTTACTTTTTCCATGAATTCAGGAACATTTTCGACGGTACCGATTTCGTCTAACATCTCAAGTACGGCTTCGTTAGCGCCGCCATGTGATGGGCCCCATAGGGCTGCGATACCTGCAGCGATACAAGCATATGGGTTTGCACCAGTAGAACCGGCTAAGCGTACGGTAGACGTTGAAGCGTTTTGCTCATGATCAGCATGCAAGGTAAAGATCTTATCCATGGCCTTAGAAATAACCGGATCCACTTTATAATCAACATCAGCAGGCGTGGCAAACATCATATATAAGAAGTTTTCCGCGTAGTTGAAGTCGTTACGTGGGTACATGAACGGTTCGCCCTGTGAGTATTTATAACTCATCGCGGCAAGCGTCGGCATTTTAGCAATTAGGCGAATAGCAGTAATCTCACGATGAAGCTCTTCACTAACGTCCAAGCCTTCATGATAGAACGCTGATAATGCACCAACCACACCGACCATAATAGCCATAGGATGTGCATCACGGCGGAAACCTTCAAAGAATTTACGCAGTTGATCATGCACGCCAGCATGCTTACGGACTTTTTCGTAAAAGTCTGCTTTTTGCTCAGCGTTAGGTAGTTCACCATGAACGAGCGCATAGGCCACTTCTAAGTATTCAGCGCTATTTGCTAACTGATCGATAGGGTAGCCGCGATATAATAGCTCACCTTTGCCGCCATCGATAAACGTGATTTTTGATTCAACAGGCGCGGTAACTTTAAAACCAGGGTCATAAGACCAAAAACCCGAATCTTGCAAAGCAGCGATGTCGATAACAGGGCGGCCTAAAGTGCCTTTAATAATAGGAAGTTGGTAGTCCTTACCATCTGCTGTTAGTGTGGCGTTATTATCAGCCATAATTTCCTCTCCATTCGGTTTATCTTGTTAGAGTAAATGTGCTATCGACGCATACTGTTGCGTCATTATCAGTCAAATCAACAAACAAGAAGTCAAATTCAACTAATCTAAGAACCCGGTTATATTAACAGTAAAGCTGCAACATTTGAAAAGAGTTTTCTGTGCAATCATCCCCGTTCACGTTGTTTTAGGGCATTTATCTAATGTAATTTTTGTATCAAAATATGTCTGCTTGGTTATTCAGAGTAAAACCAAGATTTTTGTAGGCATAGAATAAAAATTACTATCACGATAAAAATCCAATACTTCTAGCACTAAGGTAGCGTCAGTTTCTTAGACGTTTGAGGTAAAAACAGACAGAATATGAGCGGCAGACGAATCAAAATAAGGTTATAATAGTCTAAGAGCGCGTAATACTACGGACATAATATTGCTCATTGCTAATAATTTGTTATAACTGCCCTAATATCTATTATTTAAGGGATAAGTTTGTAATTGTCGGCTAGGCATTTTATAATTAGAGTCATTAACTGACATTAGCTTTGTGCAAATTAATAATTAGTCATGATGTTGTATCGATTAGCCTGTTATATGCTCATATCTTGTTACGATTGAAAGGCTACTTTATAGACTAAACCTGAGCTGATCGCTTGAATTTTTTTGTTATCTGTTCTATTTTTAGATAGCCGACAGTGAAGTTCACTTTAACAAAGCTGGACTTATAGAGATGACACAGTAGGGTTGTCTTTTTTTCGTTAAGGGACACTATTAAAAATAGAATAGTTAATTCATTCAATGATTGATTGGATTAAGGCTTAGTTTTGACTGTGATTAATTTGGTTGTTCTTAATGAATAGGTATTAAATAGACAGTTTGTTGTTCAGAAAAGTCTATTAATATAGCGACTTATAGTCAGTAGACTTAAGTAGACTATAGATACCTTGTATGAAAGGCACGATCAGTCATTTAGATTTAACACAAACTAAAAGAAGTCAGCTAGCTCTTCCTTACTTTATTCGTCTCGCGTGGTACTCAGTGTATTTGGTAGATAATTGCCAAATCATAAGTAACTACCAGACATAACCGCAAAAGGATGCCCGCTGTGAAAAGCAACCGACCTATTAATCTGCCTTTGAGCCAAGTGATTAGCGTTAACAGCTCACCGATTGCGATTGCCTCAATTCTGCATCGTATATCTGGCATTATCTTATTTTTACTTATTCCTGTCATGCTATGGATACTTCAGAACTCTTTGGCGTCACCTGAGAGTTTCGAGACCGTGTTTGATAACGTGTTTGTGCGCTTTTTGGCGTGGATCTTTGTTGCGGCCATTGCTTATCACTTTGTGATGGGTATCAAGCATCTATTTGCTGATAACGGCAGCAACGAAGAGCTGAAATCTGCACGTATGGTGACCGTAGTCAGCTTCGTGATTGCAGCGATTCTAATTGTTGCGTCATTTATATGGGTGATGTTCTAATGAGTAAAAATAATTCAGGAATCAAAAGCGCCACCGGTCTGACAGGGTCAGGCTCACGTGACTGGATAGTCCAGCGTATTAGTGCTGTGGTTTTAGCGGTCTATAGCGTTGTGTTACTTGGCTTCTTTTTGATACATGGTAACGTGGACTTTTTTGAATGGTCAGCATTTATGACCAGCTTGCCAATGCGTTTATTCAGCCTAGTGGCTATTATTGCTTTAGCCGGTCATGCTTGGGTGGGGATGTGGACGGTATTTACTGACTACATTACCACTGGCAAAATGGGTTCTAGCGCTGCAGGTCTACGTCTGGTGTTACAGTCATTAATGATTATCGCCATTCTGGTTTTTCTATTCTGGGGCATTATGATTTTTTGGGGTAATGGCTTCGGTATCGTTGCTGTTTAACCTTTAAATATCTGAACCCTATAATATTCAATTTATAGAAATTAAATATTATGAATAAAGACGGACTGTCCGGTCAGTTTTATTGACTGGTAAAGTATTTAAAAACAGTCCGTTAATAGCCATATAAGAGTCATTGTATTATATCGTATCGGCGCATGTAGTTGCTCACTTGCTTTCGAGCATGGTTTGAACAGCGCATGAACGAGTTGAACTTTATATAACGATGACTATGCAAATTTTAGTAAGTGGTTGAAGGTTGAAGGTTGTTTATATCATCATGTGTAATTAAAGCCTGACAAAAATGAGTATGAAAAATGCTCAGTAGTGCGACCATGATGTCACAATAAACAATTCTTGTATTTACTTCGCAAGCATTAACAGGCATTAGGAAAACCGTAATGGCAACTAGACAAGATAATACCATTAGCAACATCAAAACCCTAAACTATGACGCGATCATCGTTGGCGGTGGTGGGTCAGGTATGCGTGCCTCACTACATCTGGCCGAAGCGGGCATGAACGTTGCGGTAATCACCAAAGTATTCCCAACGCGTTCGCACACCGTTGCCGCTCAGGGCGGTATTGGTGCCAGCCTTGGTAACATGAGTAATGACAACTGGCATTTTCACTTTTATGACACCGTCAAAGGGTCAGATTGGTTGGGTGATCAGGACGCTATTGAGTATATGTGCCGTGAAGCACCAAAAGTGGTGTATGAGCTTGAGCACATGGGCATGCCATTTGACCGTAATGAAGATGGTACGATTTATCAGCGTCCGTTTGGTGGCCACACCTCAAACTACGGTGAAAAAGCGGTCCAACGTGCTTGTGCAGCAGCTGACCGTACGGGTCACGCAATGCTACATACGCTATATCAAAAAAACCTTGAACGAGGTACGCAGTTTTTCATTGAATGGATTGCACTGGATTTGATCAAAGACGAAGCCGGCAATATTAATGGCGTCATCGCTCTTGAGCAAGAAACAGGTACGGTCGCGGTATTCCAAGCACCGATTACTGTCTTAGCAACTGGTGGTGCAGGTCGTATCTTTGCCGCATCTACCAATGCTTATATTAATACTGGTGACGGTATTGGTATGGCGGTTCGTGCTGGTGTACCTCTACAGGATATGGAATTCTGGCAGTTCCACCCAACGGGTGTCGCAGGCGCTGGCGTACTATTGACTGAAGGTTGTCGTGGTGAAGGGGCTATCTTACGTAATAAAGATGGTGAAGCCTTTATGGAGCGTTATGCGCCTACCGTAAAAGACTTAGCACCCCGAGATTTAGTCTCGCGTTCAATGGATCAAGAGATTAAAGAAGGTCGTGGTTGTGGTCCTAATGCCGATCATATTGTTATGGACATGACCCATTTAGGGGTTGAAACTATTATGAAGCGCTTGCCATCGGTATTTGAGATTGGCAAAAACTTTGCAAACGTTGATATCACTAAAGAGCCTATTCCGGTTATCCCAACCCTTCACTATATGATGGGCGGTATTCCTACTACCATTCATGGTCAAGTGATCACGCCTGATCTAGAAGCAGGTACCGATGAAGAAGGTATATATAACGAAGGTACTGTAGTCAAAGGCCTTTATGCTATCGGTGAATGTGCGTGTGTTAGTGTCCACGGCGCTAATCGTTTAGGGACTAACTCCTTGCTTGATTTATTGGTCTTTGGTCGCGCCGCTGGTAAACATATCGTTGATGAATATCATCATGCTGATCATACTTACAAACCGCTTGATCCTCATGTGCTCGACTTCACGGTTAACCGTTTAGACAAGCTACAACAGTCTACTGAAGGCTACAATGCGCAAGACGTGGCTGATGAGATTCGCGAAACCATGCAAAAGCATGCTAGCGTATTCCGCACCCAAGCAATGATGGACGAAGGGGTTGCAAAAATTCTAGCACTAGGTGATAAGATTGATCAAATTCATCTTGCTGATAAGTCACAAGTATTCAATACCGCGCGTATTGAGGCCTTTGAAGTGGCAAACCTTTACGAGGTAGCGAAAGCGACTATGGTATCGGCAGCCCATCGTCATGAAAGTCGCGGCGCGCACAGTGTAGCGGACTATGATCGTCCAGAAGATGATGACTATGCACCAAACGGTCGTAACGATCACGACTGGATGAAGCATACCTTGTGGTATTCTGAAGGCAACAAAATCGTCTATAAGCCTGTACGCAAAATTCCACTAACCGTAGATTATATTGAGCCAAAAGTTCGCGTCTACTAATCAGTTTTATGGTTAGTAAGCAACCGCGTATCCTAGGTGTACGAATAGCTTAAACGTTTTATCCCTTATTAATTTATTAAAAAGGTGACCGCCAGCGACAAACCCATGCCAGCGCTAGTATAAACCAGAGTAACTTTAGCGCTGTTATGATGCCTCTTTTGTCTGCCCGCCGTCACCTATGTGTGGAGTTTAGCATTATGAGCCGAGGTACTCGCACCATCGAAATCTATCGCTACGATCCTGATCAGGACGCAGCGCCACGTATGCAAACTTATACGGTTGAGCTGCTTGAGTCAGACCGTATGTTGCTTAACGTTTTATTACGCCTAAAAAAGCAAGACGAAACCATTACTTTCCGTCGTTCGTGCCGCGAAGGCATTTGCGGGTCTGATGGTATGAATATTAATGGTAAAAACGGCTTGGCATGTCTAATAAACATGAACACTTTGCCTGAAAAAGTTACCATTCGTCCGTTACCAGGCTTACCAGTAGTTCGTGATTTGGTGGTCGATATGAACCAATTCTATGAGCAATATGAAAAAGTACATCCGTTCTTAATCAATGACCAACCAGCGCCGCCAACCGAGCGCCTACAGTCACCTGAGCAGCGTGAAAAGATGAACGGTCTATATGAATGTATCTTATGCGCTTGCTGTTCAACCAGTTGCCCATCGTTTTGGTGGAATCCTGATAAGTTCTTAGGGCCAGCCGCATTATTGAGCGCCAACCGCTTTGTAATGGACAGCCGTGATACCGATACCCAAGCACGTTTGGCACGCTTAGATGATCCCTTTAGCTTATTCCGTTGCCGCGGTATCATGAACTGTGTTGCCGTATGTCCAAAAGGCTTGAACCCAACTAAAGCGATCGGTAATCTACGTAATATGTTGATTGACGAAGCGGGTTAAGTTTACCAGTCGTTGAACGGCTCGTTTAGAGCTGAGCATTCAGAGATTAGAGACTGGGGCCTAGAGATAAATATTTAATTATAACCATACAAAAACACCGCCCAATAATTTGGCGGTGTTTTTCATTATCGATAAAACGAAAGTATGGTTAAGCTTGGACCAAATAACAAAAAGCAAAGTAGAAAGTGTAGAAGTAACAGCTGTAAACGACGGTTGGCACAATCGATATTGTACTTTCTTGATTCAAAGTGTCGTCTAGAAATTTAAAGTTTGGGGGTAAGAAAGGACTGGTTTTAAGTTATGGTCAAGTGCCTATTTTGCTTTTACCCTTTAGCAACTTATAGTTTCACAAAACAATACCATTATCTATCACTTGGGATAAAAATTTGGTTGCAAAAATGCTATCATAGTAGCGGTAAATTTCATCACCCTTCAATTGCGGTTTAATTGTATATTTATGATGGTATATCTATTGTTTGATCTTATAGAAAGACTCATAATAAGCATGATTGAAACGAAGATGATAACGGATATTTATTACGTAAATACTTAGTATTGAACAAACAAACTATGTGAAGTAATTTTGCCATGCTACCCTAGGTAGCAATTTATGTTTGGTACAAATGACAATGCACCTTAGTTATAAAAGACGCTTTTAAATGGCCGACTAGTTGTTAGCAATTAGTCCAGTGGTAAGTGTAATAAATGACTTAATCATAAGCTAATTGAATTAAATAACCGTCTATTATTCTTTATTATTAATAAAGTTATTAATATATTGGTTATGGCTGATGTCATTATATATAAATTAATGTTGTGAAACGAGGCTATTAACAAGACCGAACGTTCACAAATAATTTTAACTGCGATATTGCCATTGTAATAAAGACTTTATGCCACTACTTAATTTGTCGTTTACCTTGTAAATATTAACCACAAAGTAAATTATGAGAAAAGGGTGAAATCTAAGTTTTATATTATGACCGTTTATATTTATTATGATTGCTAATGGCTAGCTATTAGCAACTATCTATAACAGTGATGCTACAACAGTAATAAATAACAATAGCTTTCCTAGTAAATAATCCTTTACGATATATGTCAACTTGTCTAAATGCCTAGCATACGACGGATTACACAACAATAAGCACGTTTCCATTCATTTATCTATCAAATAGACGATCATTATGAATAGTATAACTAAAGAAGCTGAAGGCGTAGACCATACTGAGCTCGCCGCTGATAACGCCCACTATATTGAATCTCTCTATGAACAATACCTAAGCGACCCGACCAGCGTCGATACGGATTGGCAAGATTACTTTAAGCAGTATCAATCCCCTAATGATGCTAAGCATAATGCGATTAAAGACCAATTCTTATTGCTGGCACGTAATCAAACAGCTAATAAAGGCAGCACCACGTCTGAAAGCGCAGCAACTGCAGGTTCAGCCAATTGTGCAGATCCTAAGCAAATGGGCGTGCAGCAGCTTATTTCTGCTTACCGCCGCCGTGGTCATCGCCGCGCACAGCTTGATCCTCTAGAGTTGCACCCACGTGCCGAAGTTGAAGATTTAACTCTGTCGTATCATGGTTTATCAGAAGCAGATCTTGATACCGTATATCCTACTGGCGATTTAGACATTGGTAAGACCGAAGCGCCATTACGTGAGATTATTGAGATCATGGAGCGTATTTATTGCCGCTATCTCGGCATAGAGTACATGCACGTGACCACCAGCATTGAAAAGCGTTGGATGGAAAAATATCTTGAAACCAATCTAGGTTATATTAAATTTGATGACGAAAAACGTTTGTCTATTCTTGAGCGTTTAACGGCGGCCGAAGGATTAGAGAAGTATTTAGCCCGTAAATATACTGGCGTGAAGCGTTTTGGACTAGAGGGCGGTGAAAGCTTTATTCCTGCACTTAACGAAATCATCCAACGAGCGGGTGGCTACGGTACCAAAGAGATGGTCATCGGTATGGCTCACCGTGGTCGATTGAACTTATTGGTTAACGTTTTGGGCAAAAATCCAGCAGATTTGTTTGATGAGTTCGACGGCAAAGTACAGCCAGAAAAAGGCTCCGGTGACGTTAAATACCATAATGGTTATTCGTCTAACGTGATGACGCCAGGCGGTGAAGCGCATTTAGCTTTGGCCTTTAACCCGTCGCATCTGGAGATTGTTTCGCCCGTTATCCAAGGGTCAGTACGTGCGCGTCAAGTTCGTCGTAATGACACTGATGGTAACTTAGTATTACCGATTGTGATTCATGGCGATGCCGCATTTTCAGCTCAAGGGGTGGTGCAAGAAACCTTCCAAATGTCACAAACTCGCGCTTATACCACTGGCGGTACGGTTCGTATTGTTATTAATAACCAAGTAGGCTTTACCACCAGTCGTCAAGAAGATGCACGCTCAACAGAATACTGTACTGACGTGGCAAAAATGGTGCATGCGCCTATTTTACACGTCAATGGCGATGATCCTGAGTCAGTAATATTTGCAGCTCAGCTCGCGCTTGACTATCGTCATGAGTTTGGCAAAGACATTATTATTGACTTGTTTTGCTATCGCCGTAATGGCCATAACGAAGCAGATGAGCCCTCCGCCACCCAGCCACTTATGTACGCAGTGATTAAAAAATTGCCAACCACTCGTGCTATCTATGCCAAAAAGCTTATTGAAGAAGGCGTCATTACCAGTGCTGAAGAAACCCAGTACGAAGATGAATATCGCGAATCACTGGATCGCGGCGAATATGTGGTCAATTCTTTAGTCCTTGAGCCTAATACTGAATTATTCATTGACTGGGAACCCTATTTGGGTCATGACTTGGTTGACGAATGGGATACCAGTGTCGATATCGAAAAGTTAAAAGGTTATGGTCGCAAAATGGCAGAGATGCCAGAAGGCTATAAGCTACAGCGCCAAGTACAGAAAGTCGTTGATCAGCGCTTAGCCATGCAAACCGGTGAAGAGCCTTTAAACTGGGGCGCAGCTGAAACCTTAGCATACGCGACACTAGTGGATCATGACAACACCTTAGTCCGTATCACTGGTGAAGATGTGGGTCGTGGTACTTTTGCTCATCGCCATAGCGAACTATATAATATCAATGATGGCAGCATGTATGTGCCACTTGCCCATATGAGTGACACGCAATCGCGTTTTGCTATTTACAACTCATTGTTATCAGAAGAAGCTGTTCTGGCCTTTGAATATGGTTATGCGACCACAGTTCCGAACGCTTTAATCGTTTGGGAAGCGCAGTTCGGTGACTTCGTCAACGGCGCACAAGTGGTCATTGACCAGTTTATCGCAAGTGGCGAAACCAAGTGGCAGCGCGTTTGTGGTTTGACTATGCTGTTACCGCACGGCTTTGAAGGTCAAGGTCCTGAGCATTCTTCAGCCCGTCTTGAGCGCTTCTTACAGTTGTGTGCTGAAGACAATATGCAGGTCATCACGCCAACCACGCCCGCGCAAATTTATCATGCGCTCCGTCGTCAAGCAGTGCGTCCAATTCGTAAGCCGTTGATTGTGATGTCCCCTAAGAGCTTACTTCGTCATAAGCTTGCGACCTCACAGTTAGAAGAGCTGGCAAATGGTAAGTTTGAAACTATATTGCCAGAGATGGATCAGCAGAATGCCGATGAGGTAACACGCTTAGTGTTATGTGGCGGTAAGGTCTATTATGACTTACTGGAGCAGCGCCGTGCCTTAGGTCTGGATCATGTTGCTATTGTTCGTATCGAGCAGCTGTATCCGCTACCAGAAGAGCGCTTGATTGCTGAAATTGATAGATATAGTAATCTAAAAGAGATCGTTTGGACGCAAGAAGAACCATTAAATCAGGGTGCCTGGTATTATTTAGCTCCTGATATGTACCGCATTGTGGTACCGCATCCAACCAAAGCAAAAGTTTTAGAGCCAGTTGCACGTCCTGCAAGTGCTGCACCTGCGACTGGTTCTGCAAAATTACACCTTCAGCAGCAACAAGCATTAATCGCTGGCAGTCTTGGCGTTAGTGTCGATGAGTTGGCTAAGTAAGTGCTACCAATATAAAACGTATCAATCGGGCGATGACAGTTAGCACTTTATGACTCAAGCTGACTGCCTATCACGACTTAATAATAAATAGTAATATCCAAATCTAAGGAGTATATCGATGGCTGAGATCAAAGCCCCCGTTTTTCCAGAATCGGTTGCCGATGGCACAATCGTTGAATGGCATGTCACTGAAGGCCAACAAGTTAACCGTGATGACCTATTAGCTGAAATTGAAACTGATAAAGTCGTATTAGAAGTCGTTGCGCCTGATAATGGTGTAGTGACCAAAATCGTCAAGCAAGTTGATGATACGGTATTGTCTGATGAGCTGATCGCAGAATTCGAAGCGGGCGCAAGCGGTAGCGCTGATGCCAGTGCCAGTGCGGATGACAATAGCAGTGCTCCTGCTGTAGATCCAGATCAACCAGCTGCGCCTGTTCAAGCAAAACAAGCAGCTGATGGCGGCGAGCCTGTACAGGTCACTGACAAAAAAGACAGTGTTGAAGCGGATCATAAAGATCAAAGCCCAGCGGTACGTAAAGCAGCTAAAGAAAGCGGCGTTGATCCTAAAGATGTTGAAGGTAGTGGTCGCGGCGGTCGTGTGACTAAAACTGATATGGCAAGCCCAACCTTAAAAGCAGATAGCAGCATTACTACTGATAGTGGTCGTCCTGTCGCTGAGTCAGCCGGCGAGCGTAGTGAAAAACGCGTACCTATGACTCGTCTGCGTAAGCGTGTGGCCGAACGTTTGTTATCAGCGTCACAAGATACAGCGATGCTGACTACATTTAACGAAGTTAATATGAAGCCATTAATGGATCTTCGTGCCAAATACAAAGAAAAATTTGAGAAGCGTCATGGTGTCCGTCTAGGCTTTATGTCCTTGTTCATACGCGCAGCTACTGAAGCACTTAAACGCTTCCCAGCCGTCAATGCGTCACTTGATGGCGATGATATCGTCTATCATGGTTACTATGATATCGGTGTTGCGGTTTCATCAGATCGTGGTTTGGTAGTTCCGGTATTACGTGATACTGATAAGATGAGCATGGCTGATGTTGAAAGTAAGATCCGTGAGCTTGGTGGTCTGGCCCAAAAAGGCAAATTGGGTCTAGATGATATGATTGGCGGTACGTTTACCATTTCAAATGGCGGCGTCTTTGGCTCATTAATGTCAACGCCTATTTTGAACCCACCCCAAACCGCTATCTTAGGTATGCATGCTATCAATGATCGCCCAATGGCAGTCGATGGCAAAGTTGAAATTCTACCTATGATGTATTTGGCGCTATCATATGATCATCGCATGATCGATGGTAAAGAAGCGGTACAGTTCTTAGTGACTATTAAAGAGCTGGTAGAAGATCCATCACTACTTTTATTAGACCTATAAGCTCGTAAGCTTGTATTGGCAACCGCTGATACAAGCTTTTTACCTTTGTTATAGTGGTTATCCTAGTTATTTAGAACTTAGTCATCTAGATGTTAGTCATTTAGATCTTAGCTATTCTTCACATCTCATTACCGTGTAAGTAATAATTTAAGTAAATCTGGTAATCATTCATTATTATCAATCAATGATAAACGCATATAGCCTACTGAAGTAGCGTATTAACTATACGGTTGGCATGCGGCTCGTTTAAATGATCTGAACACTAAATTAAACTATAAATAAAATATGGAAACGTATTATGAAAGACAATTATGATTTAGTCGTCATTGGTGGCGGCCCTGGTGGTTATGAAGCCGCTATCCGTGCAGGACAGCTTGGTATGAGCGTTGCTTGTATCGAAAAACGTATTTATAAAGGCGAGCCAGCTCTTGGTGGAACCTGCTTAAACGTGGGTTGTATCCCATCAAAAGCCTTACTTGATAGCTCTCATCGTTTCGAAGCCACTAAGCATGATCTTGACGAACATGGTATCAGCACCGGTGATGTTGCTATCGATGTTGAAAAAATGATTACCCGTAAAGAAGGCATCGTCAAGCAATTGACTGGCGGTATTGCTGCTTTATTAAAAGGCAATGGCGTTGATTGGCTACAAGGCTGGGGCACGTTAGTTGACGGCACTGGCACTGATAAAAAAGTTAAATTTACGGCCCTTGCTGACGAAGCAGAAAGCACCATTACTGCCAAAAATGTTATCCTAGCGGCAGGTTCAGTCCCTATTGATATTCCAGTTGCCAAAACTGATGATGATCGTATCGTGGATTCAACCGGCGCGCTTGATTTCACTGAAGTACCTAAGCGTTTGGGCGTGATTGGTGCTGGCGTTATTGGTCTTGAGCTTGGTTCTGTATGGCGTCGCCTAGGTAGCGAGGTGGTTGTTTATGAAGCGTTACCTAAACTCTTAGCTGCTGTTGATAAAGATATGGCCAAAGAAGCCGGTAAAATATTCAAAAAACAAGGCCTCGATATCCGCGTTGATACCAAAGTCATCAATGCCGAAGTGCAAGGTGATGAAGTAGTCGTTACTAGTGAGAATAAAGGCGAATCTCTCGATGAACGCTTTGATAAACTTATCGTTTGTGTTGGTCGCCGTGCTTATTCTGAAAAATTGCTTGGTGAAGATAGCGGTATCAAGCTGACTGAACGCGGTCTCATCGATGTTAATGATCAATGCCAAACCAATCTCGATGGCGTTTATGCTATCGGTGATTTGATTCGTGGCCCTATGCTTGCGCATAAAGCCATGGAAGAGGGCATGATGGCCGTTGAGCGTATTCATGGCGAAAAAACTCAGGTTAACTACGATACTATCATCAATGTTATCTATACCCATCCTGAGATTGCTTGGGTTGGTCTTAATGAGCAAGAAGCAACTGAAGCGGGTTATGAAGTCAAAATCGGTTCATTTAACCTAGCAGCCAATGGCCGTGCGCTTGCTCAAAGTGAAACTCAAGGTTCTGTCAAAGTTGTGGCCGATGCCAAGACAGATCGCTTGCTAGGTATGCATGTTATCTCTGCTGGTGCGGGTGATATTGTCCATCAAGGTATGATTGCGATGGAGTTTGTCTCTAGTATCGAAGACTTGCAGCTGATGACCTTTGCTCACCCAACCATATCAGAAGCAGTCCATGAAGCTGCGTTGTCAGCAGATGGGCGCGCTATTCACGCCATTCAGCGTAAAAAGCGCAAGTAAAGAACGGACGTTTTACAACCTGACCAAGCAATAGCGCTCGCCATTATATGAGTACTATGGCTTTTGTCACAAGTGTGTAGGCAGATATTGCTGCGCACTTGTTTTCACTTTTTATTAATTGTAAAAAATAAAGGATACAATCAATGAATTTACATGAGTATCAAGCAAAAGAGCTATTAAAAAGCTACGGATTGCCCATTCAAGAAGGCATTATTGCTTATAGTGGCGACGAAGCGGCAGCAGCTTTTGATAAAACCCCAACTGACATTGCGGTTATCAAAGCGCAAGTGCATGCGGGTGGCCGTGGTAAAGCCGGCGGTGTTAAATTGGTTAAAACTCGCGAAGAAGCCAAGCAAGTAACCGATGATTTGATCGGTACTAACTTAGTTACTTTCCAAACTGACGCTGATGGCCAACCGGTCAACTTCGTATTGGTTGCAGAAGATATGTACCCCGTACAAACTGAGCTATATCTTGGCGCCGTTGTCGATCGTGCTACCCGTCGAGTAACCTTCATGGCGTCAACTGAAGGCGGCGTTGATATTGAAGAAGTGGCCAATGAGACCCCAGAAAAAATCTTCAAAGTTAATGTTGACCCATTAGTAGGCCTCATGCCTTATCAAGCGCGCGATGTTGCGTTCAAATTGGGTATGGAAGGCAAACAAATCAATCAGTTCGTTAAAATCATGACTGGTGCTTATCAAGCATTCGTTGAAAATGATTTTGCCTTGTTAGAAATCAACCCATTAGCCATTCGTGAAAATGGCGAAATTGTTTGTGTTGACGGCAAAATTGGTATCGATTCAAACGCACTATATCGTTTGCCTAAAATCGCAGCATTACAAGACAAGTCACAAGAAAATGAGCGCGAGCTAGAAGCTGCCGAGTTTGACCTAAACTATGTTGCCCTAGAAGGTAATATCGGTTGTATGGTTAACGGTGCCGGTCTTGCAATGGCAACGATGGACATCATCAAATTGTATGGCGGCAAGCCTGCTAACTTCTTGGACGTTGGCGGCGGGGCAACTAAAGATCGCGTTGTTGAAGCATTCAAGATTATCCTTGAAGACAGCAGCGTTGAAGGTGTTTTAATCAACATCTTCGGTGGTATCGTACGTTGTGACATGATTGCAGAAGCTATTATCGCTGCTATCAAAGAAGTTAACGTAAAAGTACCCGTTGTTGTGCGCCTAGAAGGTAACAACGCTGAAAAAGGCATTCAGATTCTACAAGATTCTGGTCTGAATCTTATTTCAGCTCAAGGCCTATCAGACGCTGCTCACAAAATTGTCGATGCTGTTAAAGCCTAATTGCTTAAGCAAACAAGCATCTTAGTCAACGCGTAATAGCGGTAGCTTAGTTGTTCAAATTTACTGGTTTATTTAATAATAAGTAGTTCAACAACTAAGCGGCTATTACAAGACAACCGAATACAAGGAAAAAATAATGAGTGTATTAATTGATAAAAACACCAAAGTATTGGTCCAGGGTTTTACTGGTAAAAATGGTACGTTCCACTCTGAACAAGCCATCGAATACGGTACTAAAGTGGTTGGCGGCGTCACCCCCGGTAAAGGCGGTCAAACGCATTTAGGTCTACCTGTATTCAACACTATGTCTGAAGCTATGGAAGCGACTCAAGCTGACGCTTCTGTTATCTACGTACCAGCTCCATTTGTACTAGATTCTATCGTTGAAGCAATCGATGCGGGTGTGAAGCTGATCGTCGTGATCACTGAAGGCGTACCGACTATTGATATGCTAAAAGCCAAACGCTATCTTGAAGAAGCGGGCGATGTGCGTCTTGTTGGTCCTAACTGCCCAGGCGTTATCACTCCAGGCGAATGCAAAATTGGTATCATGCCAGGCCACATCCATCTACCAGGTAAAGTGGGCATCATCTCACGCTCTGGTACTTTGACTTATGAAGCCGTAGCTCAAACTACTAAGCTTGGCTTTGGTCAATCAACCTGTATCGGTATCGGCGGTGATCCTATCCCTGGTATGAACCAGATTGATGCGTTGAAATTGTTCCAAGACGATCCACAAACTGAAGCTATCATCCTGATCGGTGAGATTGGTGGTACTGCTGAAGAAGAAGCAGCTGCTTACATCAAAGATCATGTCACTAAGCCAGTAGTTGGTTATATCGCTGGTGTTACTGCTCCTGAAGGCAAGCGTATGGGTCATGCCGGCGCCATTATCTCAGGCGGTCAAGGGACAGCTGAAGAGAAATTCAAAGCCTTTGAAGATGCAGGAATCGCATATACGCGTGACCCTTCTAAACTTGGTGACAAGCTTAAAGAAGTTACTGGTTGGTAATATAAACGCAAGTCTATTGCGTAACTACTAGAACTGCCTTGATATACCATAAAGACACCCCTACAATGGGGTGTCTTTTTTTTGTTTTGAAAATTGCCTTGGATGATGATATGAAAAATAAAATATTAGTAACAGGCGGTGCAGGGTATATCGGTACGCATACTTGTATCGCTTTGCATCAAGCAGGTTACGATATCGTCATCTATGACAATTTATCTAATAGTAGTCGTGAATCTGTTAACCGGGTTTCTAATATTATCGATGCCCCTATTGACTTTATTGAAGGGGATATTCGTGATGCTAAGCTACTTCGAGAAGTGTTTGAGGCTCATCAGTTCTTTGGGGTGATTCATTTTGCCGGACTCAAAGCCGTTGGTGAATCTGTTGCTAAGCCTTTAGTATATTATAATAATAACGTCAGCGGCACTATTAATTTACTTGAAGTCATGGCGGAATATAAGGTTAAAAACCTTGTTTTCTCTTCATCTGCTACTGTATATGGCGATCCTGAAGTTCTGCCTATCGATGAGAATTCTCCGCGCTCTTGTACCAATCCTTATGGCCAAAGTAAGCTGACGGTTGAGCATATTTTAGAAGACTTAGCAGTGTCGGATAATGACTGGAATCTAATTACGCTTAGATACTTTAATCCAGTTGGCGCGCATCCATCAGGACAAATCGGCGAAGACCCGAATGATATTCCCAATAACTTGATGCCTTATGTTTCACAAGTGGCCGTGGGGAAGCTTGCCAAACTTAATATTTTTGGTAATGACTATCCTACTGTCGATGGCACAGGAGTACGCGACTTTATTCACGTTACGGATTTGGCAGCAGGTCATGTCGCAGCGCTTGATTATCTACAGCAGCAAACATCTAGTATAGGTTTTTTACCTATTAATTTAGGCACTGGCAAAGGCAGCTCAGTATTAGAGTTAGTTACTGCTTTTACCAAAGTATCTGGACAAGATATTCCCTATCAGTTTGCTGCGCGCCGTGCGGGTGATATCGCCAGTTGTTATGCCAGTGCTGATAAGGCGCAATCATTATTAGGCTGGCAAGCAAAGCTGTCTATTGCTGATATGTGTGAAGATACTTGGCGTTGGCAAAGTATAAATCCGAATGGGTACAAAGTATAGAAAGTTGTTGAAGATATAAAAATTCTCGTAAAATCTATTGCGTCATATTAGTTTAATAATGGTTCACTATTCAGAATTATTTCATCCTTTTAATGTAGCCTTATAATTATGAAAAAAATCACTCATGCTGTTATTCCTGTCGCAGGCTTTGGCACGCGCATGTTGCCGTTATCGAAGTCAGTGCCGAAAGAGTTATTACCACTAGGCAATCGTCCCGCTATTCATTATGTGGTCGGAGAGGCCATCGCTGCCGGTATTAAGCACATCGTACTAGTCGGTCATGCGCAAAAAAGCGCGATTGAAAACTACTTCGATATCAATGCTGAGCTTGATAATCAGCTGCGTAATAAGGGTAAAGACGCGCTGGCTGATAGCTTAAACTGGCTACCAGAGGACGTGACCGTCTCTATGATACGTCAAGGCAAAGCGCTGGGTCTTGGACATGCGGTACTAGCAGCGCGACCCATTATCGGTGATCATGATTTTGCGGTATTACTTCCTGACGTGGTACTTGATCCGTTTGCTAATGATATGCACAAAGACAATTTAGCTTTCATGTTGATGGCCTTCGCTAATAACGACCATTCGCAGATATTGGTGGATAAAGTGGCTGATAGCGAAGTGCATAAATACGGTATTGCTAAGCTTAGTGACCATTCTAATAATGTGAGTGATATTAATAAAACTGGGGTTAATGCTAACTTCAAAGTAGCCGGTTTTGTAGAAAAGCCCAGTTTAGTAGACGCGCCTTCTCGATTGGCGGTAGTAGGTCGCTATGTATTCAGCAATAAAATATTTGATTATTTAGCGAATACTACGGCCTCTGTTGGTGGTGAAATTCAACTGACCGATGCTATTGATGCGCTAATTAGTCAGCATGGGGTTGATGTGACGACTATGGTTGGCGACAGTTATGATGCCGGTGACATGCGCTCTTATATGCAGGCGTTTATATATTTTGCCCAGCAGCAATTAGCTACCGATGAATAAAGTACCGCAGGGTAAAGCGCAAAGCAGCGCACGAGATTCTGAGTATTGGCTGCAACTAAAGCAGTTGGCTGAGCAAAAGTGGTCGTTGTCGACTTTGTTTGTGCAAGATAAAACGCGTACCCAGCGTTTTAGTGCCCAAGCCGGTGCGATTTATATGGACTATAGCAAGCAGTGTATTGATGAGACTGTGCTGACCAGTCTATTGAATTTGGCGGATAGTGGCGATTTATCCATGCGTATTGAGGCGTTATTGCAAGGCGCAATGGTCAATACTAGTGAAGAGCGCGCGGCCTTGCATACGGCACTACGTTTGCCGGCAGCTGCAACATTACAAGTCGGCACACAAGATGTAGTTGCCGATGTACATCATAGCCTGGCGCAAGTAGAGCGGTTATCACAGCGCATTCGTAGTGGCAGTTGGCGTGGGTTTTCGGGTAAAGCGATTACTGATGTAGTCAATATTGGCGTTGGCGGTTCTGATTTAGGGCCACTCATGGCGACTACCGCGCTTGATGAATGGGCAGATACAGCTATCGTGGTACATTTTGTCTCTAATATGGATGGCAGCCAGCTTGATAATTTACTTAAGCGTTTAAATGCTGAGACCACGCTGTTTATTATCTCATCTAAATCTTTTGGAACCGTCGATACCCTCTCTAATGCCAAGACCGCGCTGTCCTGGTTGCTTACTACTGCTACCTTGCGCGCGGGTACTCAAGACAGTGTATTACGTCGCCACTTTATCGGTATCTCAGCAAATAGCAAAAAAATGAGCGAATGGGGTATTCATCCCGAGCATCAGTTGCAGCTTTGGGATTGGGTTGGGGGACGTTTTTCCTTATGGTCAGCGATTGGGCTGGCTATTGCCATTCGGATTGGTATGGCGCAGTTTCGTGAGCTGCTGGCAGGCGCACACAGCATGGATGTGCATTTTGCCAATGCCGATTTTGCAGATAATTTACCGGTACTGCTAGGGTTGCTGGCGGTTTGGAACAGTACCTTTTTACATATTCACGCCCATACGGTGTTGCCTTATGATGGGCGCTTGGGCTATTTACCCAGCTATTTGACTCAACTAGAGATGGAAAGTAATGGCAAGTCTGTTACTCATGATGGCGAGCGTGTTGACTATGACACGTGCCCGATTTTATGGGGTGAAGTTGGCTCTAACGCCCAGCATGCCTTTTATCAGCTGCTGCACCAAGGCACTCAACACGTGTCTTGCGACTTTATCGCTTGCGTGCGCCATTATAGTGATGAGGCACAGAATGCCTCGCTACAACAGCAACATGAGCTGTCACTGGCGAATTGTTTGGCACAAAGTCGGGTGCTGGCTTTTGGTAATGCGGCTATTGCTGATACGGCTGCTGATATTGTTAATACAGCGGCCGCTTGTGATGCGGATAAATATAAGAACTATCGCGGCAATCAACCGTCAACCACGCTACTTATCGATGAGCTGACCCCGCATAGTTTGGGGGCGCTGATTGCACTGTATGAACACAAAGTTTACGTGATGGCCAGTGTTTGGGATATCAATCCGTTTGACCAATGGGGGGTTGAGATGGGTAAGCAGATGGCTGAGACGGTTTATCATGCCTTACAACAGGACGGCGTTAACCCCTTCGATACGTCCACCAATCAGTTGCTTACACACATCAGACGCTTGTCTTAGAGATTATATTCTTAATACAAAATAGCAAAAGGTAGTTCCATGTCTTCTCAGCCCATTACGCTCGATGAAAACCCAAAAGTATGCGTCATTATTGGTCATGATATCGAAGCCATTACTAGCGCAGTGGTGCTAGCCAGTTTAGGCCAAAATGTGCACCTGTATGCCGATATAACGCTACTCGAACAACAACTACAGCAGTATGGATTTGAGCATCATTTGCAGGCGCTGTGGCAGTTGTATGTAGAGCAGCAGAAGATTATCAGTCGGCCTCTACTAGACAGCGCGGATAAACTGATTGACACTTATGATCCCCTACAAACCTCTGAAAGCTTACAGCTCGCTGGAAGTCCGCAAGTCGCGCTGTATTGGCTGTTTCTAGACAGTATCAAGTCGATATGGGTAGAGAATGAGTGGATAACGGCATTCAACCATAGCTATCAGCAGACGTGCCCTATCATTATAAGCGGCATTGAACAACTGGGTCATATCTCAGCTTTGGCGCAGCGATTACAGCGCGCGTGGGTCTATTATGTGCCGTTTGTGTTTTTACAAGACGGGGAAGCTTATAGCTCAATGCTGAAACCATCGTTATGGTTGCTCGGTGAAAAAACCGCGGATAGCAGCCAGCACTTGAGTGCTTTGCAACCATTAATCCAGCATGCCCGCGCCTATCACCATGCTGATATTGCCACGATAGAATTCGCCCGCAGCAGTATTATGGCGATGCTGGCGACCCGAGTTAGCTTTATAAATGAGATGTCACGCCTTGCCGACAGTCATCAGGTAGATATTCAAAAAATCAGCCAAATCATGGGCTTAGATCAGCGAGTCGGTAGCAGTTATTTACAGGCAGGGTGGGGCTTCGGGGGCAACACGCTACCTGCTGAACTTGAGAAGCTTGAGCAGTCTGGGCAGGAAAATAGAGTAGATATGCCGCTGTTACAAGCTGTCATGCACATTAATAAAGATCAAAAAGAGCTGATATTTCGTAAGTTTTGGCAGTATTTTGATGGCTTTATTGACAATAAGACGGTAATGATTTGGGGTGGCAGTTATAAAGCGGGGTCCGGACGTACTGAAGGCTCAGCTATCCATCCGCTATTAGAGCTATTATGGTCTTATAATATACGCACGCTGGTTTATAGCAATAAGGCAAAAGCAGAGCTGGCTCATCGCTATGATGAGCAGCCATTGTTACAGCTGATCGATAGTCCTTATCAGCAATTAGGCGACGCACAGGCAATCTTTATTATGAGTTGGTCGCCTCAGAACAAGCTCGATATCACCCAAATTAATAACTATGCTATGCCAATATTTGATGCGCAAGCAGCACTAAGTCGTGATCAACTTGATTTATTAATTGGTGATTATGTGGGTATTGGCCGTACCAAATAAATGACGTGCTAGCTATATAGTCAGAATTAAATAAAACGGATACACACATGGTTTCGTATAACTGGCAGAAATTTTTCTAGCTTGCTGTACGACTGCGTCACTCCAGAGGCTGTGAAAATTTCTCCCAGCCATACTGTGTTCCTTTTAAAATGGCTCAACTATACTTTTAATCTCTAAAACAGCTATGCAGGTACGGCGCCTTGTTGAGCAAGCCACTGCTGTACTTCCTGTACCTTCATTGCCAGTAAGAGCTCATCACCACGACTTTCAATATTAAGCCGGATTAGTGGCTCGGTATTAGAGGCACGTAAATTAAAACGCCAGTCACCAAAATCGAGACTCAGTCCATCCAGTGTTGATTTAGTAAAATTCTGGTCGCTGAATTTTTCTTCAATATTTTTAATAATCGACGGCGCATCGTGGTCAGTTAGATGAAAGTTAAGCTCACCTGAACTTGGATAATCGCTGATATAACCGGTGACCAATTCAGAGAGTGTTTTACCGGTAATTGATAACAGCTCAAGGGTCAATAGCCACGGAATCATGCCGCTATCACAATAGAAAAAGTCGCGAAAATAATGATGGGCTGACATCTCACCGCCATATACAGCGCCCGACTCGCGCATAACCTGTTTAATAAACGAATGCCCTGATTTACTGATTACTGCCTTGCCATTATGAGCATCGACCACGGCTTCAGTGTTATATATCACCCGGGGGTCATAGACGATGGATTCGCCTGGATACTTATTTAAAAACGCTTGGGCGAGCATGCCGACCACATAGCTGCCATCAATAAAATCACCATTTTCATCGAATAAAAAACAACGATCAAAGTCGCCGTCAAACGCAATACCTAGGTCGGCTTTATGTTCCGTCACCGCTTGCTGAGTAGCCGTTCTATTGGCCAAAATCATCGGATTAGGAATACCATTCGGGAAGCTACCGTCAGGATTATGATGCAGCTTAATCACCTCAATTGGCGCGCCTGCTTGGGCCAGTTTATCGACCAATAAATCAACCACTGGCCCAGCACTACCATTGCCTGAATTAATAACTAGTTTTAACGGTTTTAATTTATCGGTATCAACAAAGCTCATCACATGGTCAACATAAGCGCTTTTATCCGTTAATAGCTGTAATTTACCTTGTTTGCTGTTTTCGCCTTTATTCTCGTTTACCGTAAATTGACCAGATTCTGCCAACTGTTGAATTTCTGCCAAACCATCATCCGCGCTGATAGGTTTTGAATGCTCTTTGACTAGTTTTAGACCGTTATAATTGATAGGATTATGACTGGCCGTCACTTCAATCCCGCCTAGCGCTTGATAATGACTGGTGGCAAAATATACCTCTTCGGTACCGGTCATTCCCAAATCAATCACATCGACACCAGCAGCCATAATACCGGCAATGGCGGCTTGCTTGAGCTTTTCACTAGAGTCGCGAATGTCACTACCAATGACAACAGCTGTTTTTAGATTTTTTATGTCGCCCTTAGCGTCAGCGGAGTTATAACACTGAGATAAAATCTGCGCAAAGGCGCGACCGATACGATAAGCGATATCTTCATCAAGGCTAACCCCAAGCTCGCCGCGAATATCATAAGCTTTAAAAGAGTTAATGCTAATGGCTGTAAAATCGTTGTGAGCAGGAGTATAACTAGAAGTAGCTGCGTTATCGGTGGTAGACATAATGATGAAATTCCTTTCGCTTGAGTATTCATATGATGATGAAGTAAACAGCACAATTATAAGCTAATAAACATTCAATGATACACTAACTAATAAATGAGTAGAGTGTAAGTATTATGATAATTAAACTCCACTCTCAACTATCATAGTTTTTGGCGTAGGTTATAGCTTTAGCCCCTCAATAAATATCTAACAGAATAAATATCGACCAAACCGAGTCTCAACCTAAATATAAGAGTAGCGATTATGACCGCGCAAAATAACAATGACCTAACAACCATTCCCAAAAAACAACATAACGTATCAGCACCCAAACCTGCGCAAGGTGCGCCTATAGCTACTGGTCAACTAGATGATTTATTGACATTGATGGCACGTTTACGTGCAGACTGCCCGTGGGATCAAAAGCAAAGCAATCATAGCTTAATTCCTTATGCTATCGAAGAGGCTTATGAGCTGGGTGAGGCTGTACAGAGCGATGATGATGATGATATCAAAGGTGAGCTTGGTGATGTGTTATTACAAGTCATTTTTCATTGTCAGCTTTATGCTGAGCAAGGACGTTTCGATATTGAAGATGTCATGACTACCTTGCAGCAAAAGCTAATTCGCCGCCATCCGCATGTGTTCGAGGCCGAAAGTCTCAAAGATGAGGCGGCTGTGAAAGCGCGTTGGGATGAGATTAAAGCTGAAGAGCAAGCGGAACGCTCCGCACGAGGTAAGCCTCGTCGTCGATTAGACGTTACCAAAGCGGGTAGTGCACTGATGCAAGCGCAAGACGTACAAAAGCAAGCGTCGAAATTAGGCTTTGATTGGGAAGGGATAAGCGGGGCGCTGGATAAACTCGATGAAGAAGTGAGTGAGCTTAAAGCTGAACTGATAGACAAGTCAAAAGATGAGATCGAAACCAATATAAGAGAAATCGAAAAAGAGCTGGGCGACTGTATGTTTGCCTTAGTTAATGTCGCACGTAAATTAAACCTTGATGCTGAGGCCGCAACTTTGACTTGTGTGCATAAATTTAAGTCTCGTTTTGCTTATATTGAGGCGCAATTAGAATCCGCTGGCAAGCGTTTAGAAGACAGTAATTTAACCGAAATGGATAAGTTGTGGGAAGCGGCAAAACAGCATGAATGAACCTATTAATAACTCTGACGTTTTTACTGCACAGCAAAATAAGTTTTCGAGCCTTAATTGGCTGGCGAGCATAAGTCTATGCTTAGCTGTTATCTTTGGTTTTGGCAACAGTATGGCTCAAGCTGCCCCCTGTTTTGATAACGCTCAAAGTGCTTATAATTACTTATTGGCGCAAGAGACTGCGCAGACCCAAGCGCGCGATCAGGCGCTGGTAAATATCAATCACGCCAGCGAAGGTGAATTGGCTTCGTTATATGGTATTGGTAGCAGTAAGGCGCAAGCGATTATTTTATATCGTGAGATGTTTGGCGATTTTAAAACCGTAGATGAGTTAGAAAAAGTGAAAGGTATTGGGCCAAAAACGTTAGAGAAAAATAGGGCGCGTTTGCGAGTGCAGAATGAGTATATTTAGAGTATAAAAGTACTAGAGCTAAGATTTACTAAAACTATAATCAGTCTGCTTTCAAAAAGATGTCGTTTATAAATAGATACCATTTTTAAACAAATACCGTTTGGCGGGTATAGTCAGTTCAAGCTAAAAGAGAGTTGTTCATACCAATGTGCTACTGGTATAAATTTTTCTTGCTTGCTGTTCGCAAGCGTATTTCGATGCTGCAAAAAATTCATACCAGCAGCCTAGTAACATTGTATCGTTTTTAAATTGGATCGACTGTAACTAACGCTCATGATTAATAAAAAGCCATCTGTTTTATCGGTTACTACTATAGACTTTTTTTGAATTAACAATATTCGTTGAATTAGCGATATTTATCTCCATAAATAACATTAATATTGACAAAATAGCATGTAAGTACATGTCATAACACACCCAGCCCGCGCAAAATTTGTTAAACTAGCGGGTACATCCGCCTGATAAACGCTGTGTTAATCAGGGGTGGTTAAGAATACCGGCGAGGAGTAGATGCATGGCCGAGCGTGCCGCCAAGCAGTTAGAACTGAATAAATCTGAATTACCCAATTCCATTACTGAAGTTATTGCCACCTTATCCCGAGCTGGGTTTGATGCCTATATCGTTGGTGGTGGCGTGCGCGATACTTTATTAGGTCTGAAGCCTAAAGATTTTGATGCCGTTACTGACGCCAAGCCGCATGAGATCAAAGACGTGTTTGGTAAGCGCTGCCGCATTATCGGTCGCCGCTTTCAGTTGGCACACGTGTACTCAGGACGCGAATTAATCGAAGTAGCGACTTTTCGTGGTCCGCCAAATAGTGATGCTAATACCACCCAAGATGGTATGATTATTCGTGATAATGTTTGGGGCGACATCAAGCAAGACTTCTCCCGTCGTGATTTTTCGATTAATGCGCTCTATTATCAGCCGCTAAAAGGTGTGGTGCACGATTTTTGTGACGCGCTTGACGATATTGATAATAAAATAATTCGTCTACTAGGTCATGCACCGGTCCGTATTGAAGAAGATCCGGTACGGTTACTGCGTGCGCTGCGTTTTAAAGCTAAATTGGGTTTTGAGTTTGATAAAGAGCTGTCTCAGCAGTTTCACAAGGATAATTGGGCTCGGTTAGAACAAATTTCGCCGCATCGTCTTTATGATGAGACCCAAAAGATGTTTTCCGGTGGCTATTTAGTGCCCTTGTTGCCGCTATTGTTTGAATCGGGTGCTATTGATAGTTTAATCATTTATCCTCCTTCTCAGCCTAGCGCTTTAGTCAAGCAAGTGGCTATTAATACCGATAAACGTATTGGTGCGGGAAAAAGTATCAATCCCGCATTTTTCTATGCTGCTTTATTGTGGGAAAATTATCTCCACCAATTAGACAAGGCTAAAAAACGTAACTTGCCATTCGCAGAAGGACAGATGCAAGCCGCCTGTAAAGTTATTGACCGCCAACGTATTAAGACCGCGATTCCCAAATTTGCGGAACAATTCATCCGTGATATTTGGATTTTGCAGCCCAAACTTGCCGCTCCGCGTAGCAAGCAAATTGAGCAACTTGTCGAGCATCCACGTTTTCGCGCGGGTTTCGACTTTTTATTATTGCGTGAGCAATGTGGCGATGCTGAGCATCCGTTATCTGAGTCTACCAATGGTATGGGAGATTGGTGGCAGACTTATCAGACTCTATCTGAAAAGCAGAAGCAGCAAGCTATCAATGACTTCGATGAGAATGTTCGCCGCGGTGCCTATAAGCGTGGTCGTGGTCGCAATCGCCAAAAGGAAAAGATGACTGATAATAACGCGCCAGTGAATCAAACAGAAAATAACGCTCAAGCGAATAAAAATGACCCACAAATCAATAATAGTGGTAGTAATGAGTCGATGATGGTTAATGATCCATCGAACATTCCATCGCGCCGCCGCCGTGCTGCGAGTAAACAAACCGCTCCGGACACCGCAGCAGTAGTGCAGTCATCTTCTCGTGCGAAAACACAACGGGGTCAAACGCAAAACGCGCAGCAGGTAAAACAGGACAGTAGTGAGCTTGCCCAGTTACAACAACTGTCACTTGCTAGTAGCGCGCCTAAGGCAAATCAACGCAACTTACCTAAAGCTGCGCCACTGTTTGTGATAGAGCACGAAAACGTTGTGCCTCCATTACAAAAGCAGCTGTCAGAGGACCAAGCGAAACCGTCTAAAGATGCTAAAGCTGTGCAATCTGAAAAGAGCAAAGCAGCTGTCGACAAGGTACCTGCTAAGAAGAAAGCATCGACACAGCGTGACAAAACAGACGCGGGTGTTGATAGCTCAAATACAGACCAGCAGGCTAATACTAAAAGTACTAAAGCAAAGCAATCTTCTGCTACTAAGGCAAACACCACTCGCACGGCAGCTACGATAGCAAGGTCGCCAGAATTGGTGAGTAGCAATAACGAGCCCTTACCGCATAAGCGTCGCCGTCGTCAGCTACATTCAGAACCGAAAGTAACTGCTGATGTTAATACAAATGCTAGTACTAGCAAGCAGTCGAAAAAACCGACTACTGCGACTAAAGCTAACAGCAGCCCTGACCCTAGCAACCTTGACACTAATAGCAAGTCAAAACCTGTTAAAGAAGTTGCCAGTAGACGGTCAGCAAAAACGACTAAAGAGGCCAAAGCTGATAAGACTGATGAAGTGACTGAGACTAAAAAAGCTCAGGCTAAAAAATCTCAAGCTAAAAAAGTTCAGGTCGACGAGAAAAAGGTCGCTAAAACTACCAAAGGTACAACCAATCAAGGCCCCGTTCCTGCAAAGCGTCGTCGTCGTCAGCCCAGTCCTGATACAGTTACTGATCAAGCATAACGTTGACCGTAAATCGTAGAGTAGATTAATAACCATGAGCCAACCTTCAAATAGCAGTGAACTTTACAGTCGCTCTGACATTCGTTCTGACAGTGACTCGAAAATGACTGGCAGCGAGTGGGTTATGTGCTACTTAGGTTTGGGTAGTAACCTGGTTAATGAGCTGGGTTCGCCGGTTGAGCATTTACAGCAAGCGATTGAGGGTTTACGTGAGCACGAGGGTATAAAAGACATTCGTGTTTCCTCATTTTATGCTTCTGCGCCAATGGGACCACAAGATCAGCCAGACTTTGTCAATGCTGTGGTTGGTTTTGAAACTAAGCTGATACCGTTTGAGCTACTGACATTGTGTCACCAGTTAGAGCAGCATGCTAAACGTGCACGACTTCGCCATTGGGGCGAGCGTAGCCTTGATGTGGATATTTTGCTTTATGGCCAGCAGAAGATTGCTGAACCGCAATTAACGATACCACATGCCGGACTGACTGAGCGCAATTTTGTATTGCTACCGCTACGTGAGTTAGCGTCCGAGATATTCATTGCAGGCAAGCCAATAAGTGCTTATCCATCAAGTGAAGATTGGACAGGGTTAAAGCTTCTTGTAGACAATAGGCCAGCTGAATGTCCTAACCATTCGTGCGTAAATACCTTCGCGCGCGAAGACTAGGGCTGATTGATATATTTTGTGCGGTATGACTGGTAACTAATGCAACAAGTAATGCCAGTTGTATCAATTATACCAGTTATCTACAAAACCGTATTTTATTACCTTTTTTAAATCATCTTATAATCGAGTTATTGAGGGTCATATGACGACTTTATCTACCTTAAATAAATTCAAAGAAGACGGTACCAAGTTTACTTGTCTGACTTGCTATGATTCCATGTTTGCGCGGATGATGGATAAGGCGCAGATTGATACTATTTTAATTGGTGATAGTTTGGGCATGGTGGTACAAGGTCATAATTCAACCTTGCCGGTGACGGTTGCCGACATGGTTTATCACACGGCTAATATTGCCCGTAGCAACGAGCACGCTTTAATTTTAGCTGACCTGCCATTTATGAGCTATGTGGCCCTGCCCGAGGCGATAGCTAATAGTCGTCAGCTGATGCAAGCCGGTGCCCAGGTGATCAAAATCGAAGGCGGCAGTGAGCTATGTGAATTGGTTACGACTTTGGCACAAGCAGGTACCCCAACCTGTATCCATCTTGGCTTAACCCCGCAGTCTGTCAACGTTTTTGGTGGTTATAAAATCCAAGGACGAGGTGATGAGGCGGCTAAAAAGCTACTTGATGATGCCAAGGCGGTAGTAAAAGCAGGTGCGGCGCTGCTAGTATTAGAGTGTGTTCCTGCTGAACTGGCGCAAGCAGTAACACAAGCGGTTACTGTGCCAGTCATTGGTATTGGTGCCGGCGCTGATACTGATGGTCAAGTACTGGTCATGCATGACATGTTGGGCATGGTTCATGGCCGCGTACCACGTTTTGTCCATGACTTTTTGACCGATGAGCGCAACATTGAGCACAGTATTGAAGGGGCGTTTGCTCTATATAAACAGTCAGTACGCGAAGGTAGTTTTCCTAGCACGCAGCACGAGTTTAGCTAGCTTTATTTTATAAATTATTATTAGTTATTCATTATTAGTTATAGTCGCTTAAAATAACGGCTTAGATAGAAAAAGAAGAAGGCTCAATAATGCCCATTATCCATCATCATATCGCAGAGTTACGAGCAGCTTTGAAGCCTTACCGTAGTCAGCAACGTATTGCTTTAGTACCAACAATGGGTAATCTTCACGACGGGCATTTAGAGTTGGTAAAACTTGCCAAAAAGCATGCTGATATTGTGATCGTCAGTATCTTTGTTAATCCTACCCAGTTTGGGATCGGCGAAGATTTTGACAGCTACCCGCGCACCCTCAACGATGATGTTACCAAGCTGGCTACGGTCAATGCCGACTATGTGTTTGCCCCTAGTGTTGATGAGATGTATCCGGTCTTACCCTTGCCTACCTCCATACATGCTGGCGCTATCACTACTCAGCTATGTGGAAAATCGCGCCCTAGTCACTTCGATGGTGTGGGTATTGTGGTATCTAAGTTATTTAATATTGTCCAACCTGATGTGGCAATATTTGGGCAAAAAGACTATCAGCAATTAGCGATTATTAAGCAGTTGGTGCGTGACCTGAGTTACCCGATTGATATTATTGCAGCGTCCATTGTCCGAGCGTCTGATGGATTAGCGCTATCGTCGCGCAACCAGTATTTGAGCGATGGAGAGCGACAAGCGGCACCAATATTGCATCAAGAATTACAGTATTTAGCACAGCAGCTCATTGATAGTAAGGATGTTGAACAAGATCTTGAGACGCTGATAGCAGAGTCTAGTAAGCGTATTACTGCCGTAGGCTTCGATATCGATTATCTTGAAGTAAAAACGGCTAAGCTAGAATCGATAGTAAATAATAGAGCCGAAAAATCGCAAGCTCAAGCCCAAAAATTGATCATTGTCGTCGCCGCATGGCTGGGTCGAGCACGCTTATTAGACAACCAACTGGTTACTGTTCATTAATAGCCATTTCTTGATAAAGCTAAATTAGCCATTTGAAATTGAGAGTAAGTTGACGTTAAAAGTAAACTGAGGTGATGGGTCATGGAAGCAGCAGGTATGGATCAAGAGCATACGCTAGTGCCACAAGTAATGGATAATAGCCTCAGTATTTTAGTGGTATCAGGTCGCTCAGGATCCGGTAAGACTTCAGTGTTGAATATCTTAGAAGATTTGGGATATTACTCTATTGACAACCTACCGTTATCGTTGGTCCCCGAAACCGCTCAAAAGCTCATAAGTGAAAGTAGCATTAGTCGTATTGCGCTTGGCGTCGATATTCGTACCCCGCGTGCCGATTTATCTAACTTTGCAGCGACCCATGATGCGCTAAAACAGACCTATGGTAAGCAGGCGGTTAAAGTGCTGTATGTGACCGCGCAAGAAGGCACCTTAATCGCGCGATTTAATGCCACCAGACGTGTGCACCCATTAATGGCCCAAGACCCTGAGGGTGTCGAGAATACCGCTTATAACTTACCTGCTGCTCTCAAAAAAGAAGTGCAACTGTTGGAGCCAATATCTAGACGGGCTGATATTGTAATAGATACTAGTATGCTCAATATCCATCAATTAAAAGAACGTCTTCGTGATTATACTGGGGTAGATAATCAGATTGTTATCAACCTATTATCTTTTGGTTTCAAATATGGCAATCCTATTGATGCCGACTTCGTATTTGATGTGAGAGTTCTACCTAACCCGCATTGGAATCCTGCCCTACGTAGCGCGACTGGTCTGGATGCTGAGGTCAGTGAGTTTTTTGCGGATTATCCAGAAGTAGCAGAGATGACGGGAGATATCGACGCGTTTTTAACACGTTGGTTACCAGAATTCTTACATAACAATCGCCATACCGTGACGGTCGCTATTGGTTGTACTGGCGGCAAACATCGCTCGGTATTCATTACTGAACAACTACAGCGTAAGCTTGCGGGCAGTCTGCCACAAGGCTTGAGCGTCGCTGCTAAGCATCGTGAAAGGCGCCGCTGGTAAGTGCTGAGAGCGATGTCTATTTTATTATTTATTATTTTGGAAAGCTTTTATGATTGATTGGTCAGAACACGACATGCGCGTCTCGCGCACCGAACTAAAAAAAGCCCACGAACGCCTGCAAACGCTGTCGATACCGCTGGCAAACTTATCTAAAAAGCAGCTAAAAAAACTCCCGGCCAGTGACTATTTTATGGCAGAGTTGATGGCCTTGGCAGATATTACCAGTGCCAATGCGCGTATCCGCCAAACCAAACGGGTAGGTAAGCTAATCAGTGAAGAAAACCGTCACGAACTGGTCAAAGCTTTGTTTGATGCTTTTTTCCCTAAGGAACAAGTTTCTAAGATTGAAAGTTGGTCTGGACGTTTAAATATCAATGATGAAGGGACGCTTAAGCAGTTTGTTAAGCAGTACAAAGCATCGGAACGCAATAGCCTCTATCAGTTACTATTATGGATTGAATACGCCAAGCATATGCAAGATGACGAGTTAATGAAAGAGTCTCAAGAAGATTTAACCAGCTATATTCGTGAAGTGGCTATTTTGACCGAGTTAAAGTAACGGTTGAAGTATGGCCATTAAATAGATAAAGCAATAAACACAAAAAAGCCAATCGCTAATGATTGGCTTTTTTAATAAATTTTTAACAGACTACTAACTATAGAGCTTTATTTTTTCTCAGCGCGGGCTTTGTCGACCAAATAATCCACTACCTTAACAACCTTAGCACCTTCGCCAGTTACCACGTATTTACCTTGCACGACAACGGCAGGTACACCTGATAGCTGATAGCGTTTAGCACCTGCTTGTGAGCGTCCAATCTTCGTACCAACGGCAAACGAGTTGTAAAGACTGTTAAATTTCTTTTGGTCAACCCCTTTTGAGGCATACCATTTGCCTAATGAGGCTTGGTCAAACAACTTTTTACCATCTTTATGAATCGCATCAAACAACGCATCATGGGTCTTATTTTCATAACCTAATAGCTGTGCGGAATAGAACCCACGGGCACTGGCTTCCCAGACAGAATTGAGCGCGGCTGGCGTTTTAAAAAAGGCCACGTCTTTGTCTTTGGTTTTTGCCCATTTTTCCATATACGGGTTGAGGTTATTACAATGTGGACAGCCATACCAAAAGAACTCACGGACAATAACAGCATCACCGCTGATTTTTTCTGGGTTATCCAGCACGCGATAGTCTTTTCCGGCGACATAATCAGCAGCTTGTGCGCCCATATTGGCTATCCCAATGGCGAACGCCAGACCAGTCAATGCGATGGCACGTTTCATAGTTTTTCCTTGAGGTATGAAGACTTAAAGGTTTTTTAAGAAGTTGCTTATGTTTTAGAGGTAATAAGCGATAAAGCGCAATCTGCCTATAATAACGTAAAATGGTAGTGCTTGTGAACCGTATTCTTAACTAACGGTTGTAAAGCTGTGAGACATTATTTAGGGTGTCTTACTTGTCCTTATGAGAGCCATTCTTTAACCATAATTTTTAATGATAAAACGACTGATAATCAAGTGATAAGAATAACAGCTAAGTATCACACAAGGCTGTTCACAATCGCTCACGATGTGCTCACGACAAAGCAGCCGCTGTCATGCTAATATTAAGCGTATAATCGTACACAGTATACGATGATAATTATAATGACAGACATAATGATAACTATAATGACACTAAAGGGAAAACGCTATGAGCTCAGCTGCATCTTCTTCACAACCTACCGACACGCAAACTAACAGCAGTATGGATAATGCAATGACGACCACAACCAATGTTGATCCTAGCGAAGTCGATAAGTTTAACAAACTGGCTAGCGAATGGTGGGATAAGACCGGCGCGTTTGCGACCTTACACGAGATTAACCCACTACGCCTCAATTGGATAGAAGAAAATGTTAAACGCGGTTATAAAAGCAATGACGCTGATAAAACAGCAGAAATGGGTCTGTCTGGCAAAAAGATACTCGATGTCGGTTGCGGTGGCGGTATATTAGCGGAGTCAATGGCCCGTCGCGGCGCTGATGTGACTGGCATTGACCTCGGTACTGAGAACCTAAAAGCAGCAAGCGTCCATGCGAGCCAAAGTGGCTTAGATAACACCTTGCGCTACCAACACAGTCCCATTGAGGCGCTAGCAGCGACCCATGCCGGCCAGTTCGATGTGGTGACTTGTATGGAGATGCTTGAGCATGTGCCTGATCCTAACGCTATTGTCCAAGCTTGTTTTGAGCTGCTCGCGCCAGGTGGTGTTTGCGTGCTGTCTACCATTAACCGCAACCCTAAGTCGTATTTATTTGCGATTGTTGGGGCAGAATATGTACTGCGCTTACTAGATCGTGGTACCCATGATTATGCTAAATTTATAACCCCAGCTGAGCTGGACAAAATGGCGGTAAGCGCAGGATTTACGCGGCAAGATATTATTGGCCTACATTATAATCCCTTAACCAAACGCTATTGGCTGGCACAAAATGTGGATGTTAATTACATGATGGCAGTACAAAAACCACTATCGTAAACCCACTACAAATCTATTAAGGCTCAGACTCGCTTAATAGAATTCGTAATAACAATAAGAGTACATACCATGGCCCAATTCGTAAAAGCTGTTTTATTTGACCTTGATGGCACTTTAATCGATACCGCTGCCGACTTTGTACGGATTATTGGTAAAATGAGTAGCGAAAACAATTGGCAAACGCCTTCTGAGGCAGATATCCGTGAGCAGGTGTCTTCTGGTGCATCAGCGATGGTACAGCTTATGTTGCGTCACAATGGAGAGCTAACGCACAGCGAGGATGAGTTGCTAAATTTTCGCCAGCAGTTTTTGGATGACTATGAGGCTGATATTTGTGTGGACAGTTGTGTATTTGCTGAGCTTGAAGAAGTGCTTACCACACTTGAGCAAAAGGGCGTGCCATGGGGTATTGTTACCAATAAGCCGCGTTATCTAGCGGAGCAACTGTTAAAAATTATGCAGCTAGATGAGCGTTGTGCGGTATTAGTTTGTCCTGAAGATGTATCCCGTACCAAGCCAGATCCAGAGCCGATGTATATGGCATTAGAAAAGCTTGGTATACCGCGTGGGGCCGCCAGTTGCGTACTTTACATAGGCGATCATGTACGTGATATTGATGCAGGTAATGCTGCTGGAATGCCAACCATTTTGGCCGCTTATGGTTATATTCCTGCTGAAGATCAGAAAAGCTTGAAGAAATGGGGTGCAAAGTATATTACCGAGACTCCTAATCAACTAAATCAGCTGTTACTATCCTCAGGTAAATTCGAATATTTATAAGTAAACCTACCCAATTATCAAACCCTAAGTAGTGAGTAATGCCATGAGTGACAGTATTAATCAAACCGATAACCAAAATGCCGGTCAGGAAGCCAATCAACAACAAGCGAATCAATATGCTGGGCAACTTCTAACCCATGACGATATTCGTAATTTTGTGCCAGCGGAGAATTGCTTAGAGGGTAAGACTATCTTGGTCACGGGGGCAGGCGATGGTATCGGACGTGTTGCTGCGTTAAATTATGCTCGTTATGGCGCAACCGTGCTGCTATTGGGGCGTACCAGCAGCAAGCTCGAATACGTTTATGATGAAATCGAAAGCTTTGGTGGCAAGCAGCCAGCGATGATGCCAATGAACCTTGAGAGTGTCACTTATGCCGAAATGCAGCAGTTAGAGGGCATGATTAATAAAGAAATAGGTCAACTTGATGGTATTTTGCATAATGCGGGAATATTAGGTGAGCTGACGCCGCTTGAGATGTATGATGTGGATATGTTCGCCAAGGTTATGAAGGTTAACTTTACCGCTACCTTTATGCTCACTCAAGCATTATTACCGCTGCTTAAAGACGCTGCCCATGGCTCTATTGTCTTTACTTCCAGCACAGTCGGCACTCATCCACGCGCGTTTTGGGGTGCTTATGCACTCTCGAAGCAGGCAACTGAAGGTATGAGCGATATCTTTACCCAAGAGACGCAAAATACCACCAACTTACGTTTTAACTGTATTAACCCCGGTGGTACACGCACTAACATGCGCGCCCATGCTTTTCCGGGTGAAAACCCAATGAGCCTTAAAACACCAGAAGATATCATGGCAGGCTATGTCTGCTTGATGAGTGATGCCAGTATTAATGTGCGCGGGCAAGTGGTGGCATTACAACCAAAAGACTAGCGGAAATATTCCAGTATAGGTAGTCTATGTCTAATGCTTTTTTTGTGCAGGTTTATATATTGAAATTAGTATTATTTATCCCCATCTATCTGTTCTTAAAGACTTTTATAGTATTAATAATAAGCCGTTGATAAATTGAAAAGGATATAGTTATGGCAGGTGGATGGTCAAGAGACGGGGCAGAACACGAGCAGATGGATGCAACAGTCAATGATGCTGTAGATCGAGTACGGAGCTCGCTATTGACAGGCGATAGTGCAGAGTTTTGTGATGAATGTGGCAATGCGATACCAGAAGCGCGGCGGGTAGCAGTGCCGGGAGTTCAGCATTGCATTGGTTGTCAGACTGAGCTTGAGCAAGAGGCAAAGGCGGCTGAGTTGTTTAATCGCCGTGGTAGTAAAGACAGTCAATTGCGTTAGTAGGTAGTTATGGATTAATAAAAAAAGGCTAGCGTTGATATTCAACACTAGCCTTTTTTTTGTGCTAATTATTCTATTAAATTTATGTCTGGTTATTTGATGGGATAACCAGTGCCATCAATTCACGGTCACATCGCTCCCATTCTATTGATGATTGGTGTTCGTTGTTAAGCTCTACTTTGGTTCTTTTTACCGTGGTAACGGCTTCGTTTTTGTTATCGAATTTGTTATCTGATTTGTTATCTGAGCCAGCAAGTAAAATAATTTCTAATCGGCTATCAATTTGTGCGCTGGTTTCATTGATAGTTAAGCTATCGGGCGTAAAGTTCAGTTGTAGCCAGCCATCAGAAGTATTCACGATACCTTTGATACGTTGCCAATTCGGCAGTTGTAATAACCACTGCTGCAGATCATTAGCGTTAAATACCCAATGCGGAGGCAACCGCCATCCCGCCAATAGCATACCTTGCTGTTCATCATGATAGCGATAGGGCAGTTCGCTAGTTGAAGAGCTGGTCTCGATATCATTATTAGTATTTATAGAGGCACTCGACATCAAGCTATTAGCTGGCGTTAAGCTAACGCGCGACTCTGTCATGTTTGCTATGCGCTGCTTAGAGATGGCATTACTGGGCTTGGTAAGCTGGGCGGTTAGCTCTGATAAGTAAGTGTTCGACAGTTGTATGAAGTCTGAGCTATCAGCCGTTATTTTAGAATCAGATGTTGTTTGAAAATCAGGAGCTGTTTGAGAATCTGCCATTGCCCATATAATTTTCGCTTGTTTATTTAGCGCCGCAATCCATTGTTGCAAATCCTGCCGGTAAGTGGCGCTCAGTTGCTCATATCGATTGATGACTAAGACGTCAGCATCGCGTACATGCGCTTGAAAGCCATCGTGGCTACGATACTTCTCTTGTTGCCATTGCACGCCGCTAAGCACGGTGATAACTGCTTGCATGCTCAAAGCCGTCTGCCAGTGCGGCTCACTGAGTTGACGTAGCAGCTCGCGCGGATGTGCCAGTCCTGTGGGTTCAATGATGAGCCGCTGTGGACGATGTTCGCTTAATAAACGGCTAATGGCGATTTGTAAGGGCAGTTGACTGGTACAACAAATACAGCCCCCGCTGACTTCGCGAATGGCGATGTTGTTGTGCGTGTCTCCTGCTGTCTGCGAACTTGCCAGCAGCGCGCCGTCAATACCGATACGACCGAATTCATTAATCAGTAATGCCCAGCGCTCATTAGTCGGCTTATTAGAGAGTAATTGATTAATAACTGTAGTTTTACCAGAGCCCAAAAACCCTGTCACAAGTGTGCAGGGTATGTTTTGGATTATTGAGGACGTGTTCATAAAAATATTTTCATAGGGACGACGTTTTCATAGGGACATAGTCACAACTTGAGAAACACTTAGCTAAAACTATTCGGTCTTCGCAGCAGCAGTTTCTGGTTCGGCTTCGTCAGGAACAAACACATAGCCAACGCCCCATACAGTCTGGATATAACGCGCTTGCGAAGGATTGTCTTCAATCAAGCGACGCAGACGTGAGACTTGCACATCGATAGAGCGTTCCATCGCGCCCCATTCACGACCACGAGCAAGGTTCATTAATTTGTCGCGGGTTAATGGCTCGCGTGGATGCTGAACTAAGGCTTTTAGTACTGAAAACTCACCCGTGGTCAAAGTCACTACATTGCCATCACGTTTTAGCGTACGGGTAGACAAATCAAGCGTCCAAGGTCCAAACTCAACCACTTCCAGCTGATAGCTTGGTGCACCCGGTAGCTCACGATTCTGTCGACGCAATACTGCTTTGATACGCGCTAACAGCTCTTTTGGGTTAAAGGGCTTGGGCAGATAATCATCCGCACCGGCTTCAAGTCCAGCAATACGATCGGCGTCACCACCTTTAGCGGTCAGCATGATAATCGGAATATCACTATTGTCTTCACGTAGACGCTTACAAATACTAATGCCGTCTTCACCCGGTAGCATCAAGTCTAATACTACTAAGGAGAACAATTCGCGCTGCATTAGTTTGTCCATCTGACTGCTATCATGAGCGGTACGGACTACGAAGCCATCATCTTCTAGGAAGCGTTGTAACAAAGAGCGCAGGCGTGCGTCATCGTCGACTACTAAAATGCGCTGATTCAAGGTATCGGGGCTTTTATTCTCAGTCATACAGTAATCCTTTAATGAACATTATTATTGTCAGAGGGTGTGGCGGTTTATAGCTATTTATAAATGATAAGTCCGTGAGTATCAGTAAGTAAAGACCAGGTTGCTTTTGTTTGAATATTTTAAATTTATTTAAAAGAAAATATACCCATAAATATTAAAATCGCCCGTGTATTAATTTTTATTACCCGTTTTTTGACGCCAGTAATTTTTAATCGCTAATTATTTTAAACATCGGTCACAACTTCCGTATAACGGGCGAATATCTATTAATATTCGTAACCTTACTACTTTAGTGTATAAGATTGTGTCCCTAATTGCATCACCCGTAGGCATGAATGCTGTATGCGTTTGTTTAACAAGGGCGCAGAACTGACGATATAGGGCGATTTGCGCCATAAAAACCGTATTAAACAACGAAAATATAAAAAGGATTTTTATTCATGCAGCTTTTGCTATAATGCAAGGCTACATTTCTCAACGATTGATACGTATATGAGTAGCACTGATACCTTAACGTCATCTCAGCCCTCGATAAATGCACAGGGACTAGATGCAACCACACACGCGAATATTCACGACAAGCTTGCTCGCGCGCTTGGCATTAAGACTGCTCAAGTCAATGCGTTTGTGAAACTTTACGATGAAGGCGCGACGGTTCCGTTTATTGCGCGTTACCGGAAAGAAAAGACCCAAGACCTTAACGATATCCAGTTGCGTGCCTTAGAGAAGTCGCTTAACTACGAACGTGATATGGCTACGCGTCGGCTCAAAATTATTGAACTGCTCAGTACGCAGGGCAATCTAAATGACGAGCTACAAGCACGTATCGATAATGCGACCTCCAAGCTTGAGCTTGAAGATATCTACTTGCCATATCGTCCGCGTCGCCGTTCACCGGCAGCCAAAGCACGCGCCGCTGGCTTAGATGCTGCCGCTCAAGTGGTCTTGACCCAAGAAATTACCCCGACAGATGCGTTGGTGGATTATCAAGTCCAGTCTAATATAACTGATGATAGCGGTAATGAAATTGAGGTCGACTTTAGCGATATTGACAAGCAACTGGCTGGCGTGCAAGCCATTATCGTCGATGAATGGACTCAGGCATTGGATCTACTCGATAACTTGCGAGCGGGATTTGCTAAGACTGCCAATATTATCTCAACGGTTGCCAGTGACGAGAAGCGCGAAGTGGGCGAGAAGTTTAAAGACTACTTTGAGCATAGCGAAGGCCTTGCGCGTTTACCAAACCATCGTTTGCTTGCCATGCTACGCGGTCGCCAAGAAAATGTCTTGGGGCTAAAAATTGAAGGCGAAGATACGCCATTCATTGATAAAGTTATTAACCATTTCGATGTCACGATCAAAGCACCTGATGCCCGTCGTGAGTTTTTAGTAGAAGCTGCTAGCAGCCTGTGGAAAGATAAGTGGCGTCCGCATATTGAGCATCGCTTATTGACTGAAAAACGTCTAACCGCAGAAGCCGATGCCATCGATGTGTTTGCTAATAATTTACAGCATTTATTGATGTCAGCGCCTGCTGGCCGTAAAGTTATCTTGGGCGTAGATCCTGGTATCCGTCATGGCGTAAAAATGGCCATAGTCGATGCGCAAGGTCATGTCATGCTTGATAGCGCTGAAAAGCCAGTAGTAGCCACGGTTTATCCATTTGCGCCTGATAATAAAATGGAAGAAGCTAAAACGGTTATTGATAAATTGCTCAGCACTTATAACGTCGATTTAGTGGCTATCGGTAATGGTACCGCCAGCCGCGAAACGGATGCGATGGTTAAAGAGATTTTGGCAGCTAATGAAGACCTAACTGCCAAAGCCGTTATCGTTAACGAATCAGGCGCATCAGTCTATTCAGCTAGTGAACTTGCTAGTGATGAGCTAGCGAATTTGGATGTCTCCGTACGTGGGGCGGTCTCTATTGCTCGCCGTCTACAAGATCCCTTATCAGAGCTGGTTAAAGTCGATCCAAAAGCCATCGGCGTTGGTCAATATCAGCATGACGTCAACCAAACTCAATTGGCTGATAGCCTTGATAAAGTCACTCAAGACAGCGTAAACGCGGTTGGCGTTGATGTGAATACTGCCAGTCCTGCAATCTTGGCACACATTGCCGGTCTGAATCGCAATGTCGCTCAGCAAATCGTTACCTATCGTAAAGAGCATGGGGCATTTGCTAGCCGTGAAGCACTTAAAGACGTGCCGCGCTTAGGGGTTAAAACCTTTGAGCAAGCCGCTGGTTTCTTACGTGTCCACGATGGCAGTAATCCACTTGATGCCACTGGCGTCCATCCAGAAAGCTATGCCTTGGTTGCTAGCTTACTAGCGCAATCTGGCAAAGGTTTAACTGAAGTACTGGGTAACGATGGCGTGCTTAATAGCATCGATACTACTACTCTAGCTATCAATGATGACAATATCAGTATCAAAGCCATCATAGAAGAGTTGGCCAAACCAGCGCGTGATCCACGTCCCGAGTTTAAAACGGCTAATTTCCGTGATGATGTGAATAGCATCAAAGACCTCTCCGAGGGCATGATGTTAGAGGGTGTGGTCACCAATGTGACGGCCTTTGGTTGTTTCGTCGATGTGGGCGTTCATCAAGATGGCTTGGTACATATCTCACAAATGGCCAATGACTTTGTCGCTGACCCCATGAACCGTGTGAAGCCAGGTGATATCATCTCCGTACGGGTGATTGCTATTGATGAGAAGCGCGGTCGTATTGGCTTTAGTATGAAACCAGAAGCCGCAAAACCAGCACGCACGCCAGCTAAAACTGCTGCAGAAAATAGCAGCAACGATGACAAATCTAACCGTCCGCGTAATAGTCGTCCCGATGCTGATAAACGCCCGCCACGTCCTAAGCGTCAAGATAGAGCCGATAAAGGCAGTTCAAGCGCTACGGATAATCGTAGTAAAGCACCGAAGCCAAAAGCAGAAGCTCCGATTAAAATGGGTACTCTTGGCGCGCTATTAAAAGAAGCGGGTGTCAGTAAAGCTAAGAAATAACTAATTAAGAAATAGTCAGCTAAGAAGTAATTGGGTGTATCAATTTCTGAAATGCTCAGTTGCAATAAACAATAACAAAAAAGGCAGCCATTGGGCTGCCTTTTTTTAGTTTAAAATATCTATTTAAAAGCTATTTTGCGAGGAAAGGTTTCGCATGGTTGCTAACTTATAGTAGTAAACAGTAATAACTTTTTATTTTTTCTTATAGCGTTAAAAGCGGGCTTTAATATGCTCGTCAGCAGATGTTAAATTATTACCATTAGCGCCACCGATAATTGCTGGGAACCGAGTTTGCTAAGTTATCTAATCAGTGGTTGCGGTTGCATAGAATCTTGTGGATCTTGCATGTTGTGTTGTGAATCTTGCATGTTTTGTTGTGAGTCTTGTACAGCTTCTACCTTAGTAGCCAATTCTTCTTTTTTATTACTAATGCGTGCAAGTGATATAGTTTTAGTTTCACTAATCTCAAACGCACTGGGTTGGGTTGATGGTAATTCACCCTCAGTACTTTCGACTTCAGTCTCAAGCGTATTGTTAGCAGTCGTAGTAGTTATATCCACTGGTGTAATATCATTAGTATCAGCAGGTGCTGCCATTGCTAAACTCGGAATAGTAAGCGCGGCGCCAATGAGTAGCGATAAAGGTAAAGTACATTTTTGCATTAATTGATTCCTTGATTTACAGATTTAAAGTGCCAGTTTAAAATACTCTTAAACTTAACGAATAATTTAACGTTATTGCTTTTAGCACGAATTTATTTATAATTTTGAATATATATATGTAGTATATTTAACGAATAACGTATAGACAAAATAAAATCATGATAACCATCATAGCGATTATCATAATCGATTCGAACAAAGAGTGTTAATAAGCCAATCTAAGTCAGTTATAACTTCTGAACGCAAGAATACCAACTAACACCTTGATAGTTCAGTAGTACATAGATTAACAATCTAACAGCTTAATGTTTTTACGTAGCATTATGCAATGTCCTCACTCTTAGCCTTCCTTCTTATAACTTGAAGTTTTAGCTTCAAGAATTCACGCATGAACCACTGCATTTTTATGCTACTTCTACCTTGAGTATTTATTATCAATACCTAACAGCAGGAGTTAATAGCACTGTCTTATTTCTCAGTTTCTTCCATCATATTTTCGTCCATGTCTGAATCAATAAATTGTTCTTGGACGTCGTTGTTAGGCACACGAATCACTGGGAAGGTTTGATCTATTTCTGTATTATCAAGAACGTCTTCATCCGCTTCTTGACCAACGATGACCGTACGATCGGCGCTAGATTCTACGGCTACAGCCGTACCAGCGGTGGTGTCAAAGCGTTTAACTTGGTCTTCAGGGGCAATAATAACCTCTTTGACGCGATATTTAGCAGGACGGATAACGCGATTGGTTTCCATCACGATAGGCTCAACACTACGATCTTCAACGATAGCTACTTGGGCATCTGGGGCTGGGACTTCTGAAGTTTGAACTTCGCTGATAATCGGAGTTGGGAATTTATCACCGAAATGGTTATCGCACTGCTGCATACTTAGACGTACAGGGTTGCCATCGCTATCCATATAAACGTTAACTGGCATGTCAGCGGCAATAGGCACGTACTTGCCAACGAGCGCACCTGATACTCCATAACGACCATTTGATTGACCCACGCCTAAATCGCAAGCACCAGCTGCATAATCAGCCGTGCTTAGATTATTGCTGTTCACCACATTCTGCGGAATCATGACCTCGGACAAGCGCATTTTTTTGACAGTGGCTTCACCAGCGCGGCGCATTGGCTTCTGGTAAGTATAAGGAGTGTAGAATTTAGCTGAGCCATCTTTGACCGCCATGACGCATTCGTCATAGCTATCGTAGCCCACGTTGCCCTGTTTATCTGTAGTCATGCCAGCATTCGCATTACTAGCAAACATAGCAATTCCAGAAGTTAATACTGCGGCTGTTAATACATTCAATTTCATCGTATTTTCCTTTTAATTAGGGAGGGAGTTTTTACTTTGAGTGATTCTTTTCTAAATTAAACCGCCATTATTTCTTTGGTGTTATTTATTCTTAATTGATTTGTTATTTAACTTTATTTCATTTCTCATGAGATTTTTTGTATCTTATGTAAATATTGCTATAAAGTAACCAGTGTTGTGATAAATAGCACCCTAATCTATCTGTAATCTTACTTTAGTGGTCTTAATATCGCTGTGACATTAGGCTGGGAATGTGTAGCTTAATGTATTGAAAAACCGAAAATCGGTAACGTTGTTCACCAAAGAAATACGTTATTAGTATTTATTAACATTGTATCTAGCTGGCCTTCTAAATTTAAATAATAAAAAACCGCATTCTAGTATTAGAATGCGGTTTTTTATTACTCACTGTTAATATTATTGCTAGTAATTATGTTAGTACTTAGCAATAACAGCGGTATTAATTTTTGTCATCAATTACTTCGAAGCTAATACCAGCATGGTCTTCTAATCGTTTTAATAGCTGGTCGCCCATAGCCACTGCTGGTGTCCAAAATCCACCTCCGACATCTTCTTTACTAATATCTTGCGCAAGACACAACGCTGACTGTGCCAACATACGCGAGGTACTGCCATAGCCGGGGTCTTTATCGCCTGTGACCTTAGTACTAATAGTGTCCTTTTTAGAAGTTTCACCGAAGAAGCGAATATCAAAAAACCCATCTTCTTGTTCAGATTTAGAAGGACCAGAGCCTGACTTGGGTAGGACGTGTTTTGAGAGAAACTCACGGCTAGGCTTAAAAATCATTGCCGTGGCAAAACCCAACAGTCCCACGCTCATGCCGTAGCTCATTAGCTGACCTTTAATGCCATCTTTCATCCACATCGCCTCATCATACTTAAAGTCGCGACTGTATTCATAATCAAGCAACTGATTACTGCGATGGACAATGCGGGTATTAATACTTGCCATCACAAAAGGTGCCAGCCATCGGTCGTGCTCGGTATCGTATTCAGGCTTGCTAACGTTATCTTGGCGTACGTTAGGCGCGTCGTTATCATCATTAAGTAGATAAGGGTTAGCCACTTGACTGCGGCGCTCTTTATCTTTGCCTACTTCCTCAAAGATAGTCGCCATTGAAGCAATTGTACCGCCGGACAATCCGCCTTTAGCTGCTTTTACGCGCATATGGATGACATCACAGGACCTATCAAACTGGGCTTTAGCTTGCTGCTGGGTAAAGTAAACGCCCAAGTCTGAGGGAATAGAGTCAAAGCCGCAAGAGTTGACGATACGCGCGCCGCTTTGCTTGGCTGTCTCTTGATATTTGTCCAGCATGTCTTTAATAAAGATGGCCTCACCAGTGAGATCAACATAGTCAGTGCCATTGGTAGCACAGGCTTTAATCAATGGTTCGCCGTATTGAAGGTACGGGCCTACGGTTGATATGATGACTTGGGTCTGTTTGGTCATCTCATTAAGACTGGCGTCATCGTTGCTGTTAGCAATGATAATATCGACTTTTCCATTATCTGGCTTACTGCTCAGCTCAGACTGTAGCTTTTTAAGCTTGTCCTCATCGCGTCCTGCTATCGCCCATGTGACAGCTGATTCCTCAGACGAGCCCTCTTTCGCCGTTGATTCAGATAAGAATTGCGATAAATAATGAGCGGTAATTTGTCCAACAAAGCTAGTAGCGCCATATAAAACGATCGCATAAGGACGCTCTTCACTGCTGGCTTGTTTGGTGTCCTCTGATTTATTAATATTTGTTGATGTACCTGTATTAGTGTCCATAATAAATTTCCTTGATGGTTGTTTTTATGAATGGGTGGTGCTTGTTAACAAGTGGGCTCTAAGTACTATTGCTGAAAAATTTAGTCTTGTGACTTCGTTTTTTATTTCAATTTTTTGATTGGGCCAAGGATGTTGTCAAAACCTAAAGAACTTAGCATAACAGATTAATATTTATAGCAGGTTTATTGATAATAGCGATTGGTATTGAGTAAAGATAAATTGTTTATAGCTATAACTCTTCAAGAACTATTTACAGGCTTTAGATAACGATAACTTGCTACAAACAAGGTAGTAACGCTACAAAGGTTACATAACATAGCGCATTTATTACCAAAGTGAACGTTATTCACGTTTAAATATTGCTAATCTATGGTTTTAGGCAATAAGCACTTAAGTAGTAAACATTAGTGTCAATAATATAATGCTTTAACGTTTATTTGAGGAGAATAATTATGTTTCGCTGGGCTATTATTTTTGCAGTCATCGCACTGTTAGCAAGTTTATTAGGGTTTGGCGGAGTCGCTGGGCTGTCGTCTAGTTTGGCATACATCTTCCTAGCCGTTGCCGTGATCCTATTTATTGTGGCTCTTGTCAGCCGCAAGATGTAATAGAAGCAACACCATGTTGATAGTCATTCAGTAATATAAAAAACGTCCTCAATTGAGGACGTTTTTTGTGTCTATAAGGTTAGTAAGCTAATAAATAACTACAAACGTTTGGGCTGGATAATGTATTCCATGCGCTTTGCTAAACGAATGTCATGGCTGGTAATGCCTCCAGTATCTTCGGTGGTCAGGCGCACGTTTACCACGTTATAAGTATTGCTCCATTCAGGATGATGCTCAAGCGCTTCGGCATAAAACGCCGCTTGATTCATAAAGCTAATAGCTTCAATAAAGTCGCTAAAATGGTATGTTTTAACGATGGCATTACCATCGCGTTGCCAGCCAGAGAGATCTTCTAGCTGCAAATCAACTTGTTTGTCAGATAAACTACTCATGGGATTATCCTTTATTATTATGTTAAGTTTATTTGTTGAAAGGTATGATGTGAAATTCGCTGATAAAGACCCCTAGCTGATGAAGACCCCTAGTGGGCACTTTACACCAAGAATAAAAGCATTTCTAGGAGATAACTATTGAAAAAAAGTAATGAAAAAAGCTCTTTTAGTTTATAACCAACACGAGATAAAACCCCCGCCTAGGCCTGATATCTTGTCATATATTCGATTATAAATATATGACAAGATATCAGGCGGCTAGAAGGGTAGTGATGCTTAAATAACTATAGTTAATATAAAGTAAAACAGATAGGCTGATATTGACATCCGGTTAGTACAAATTTGCTCGTTTGCTATGCGGTTGTGCCACTCCAGAGGCTGCAAAAATTTCTCCCAGCATCCTATCTCCGCTTTAAAAAGAACCGACTGTAAGAACTATCAAAAATAGGTCAGTGAACGAATATAGACTGTGACCAATACTCTCTCTATAAAAGACTATTTATAACGCTCGATTATATTAAATCTTGATAGTCGGGATGCTTATTAATATACGAGGATACAAAAGAGCATTGTGGAACAATTTTTTTGTTATGCTCGCGTGCATAATCTAGAGCATGCTTTACCAATGCTGAACCAACACCGCGTCCGCCTAATACTTGCGGCACGATTGTATGATCATAAACTAAAGTATCGCCGCGCTCCTGATAGCTAATATAGCCGGTTTTATCATCAATAGACGTTTCAAAGCGCTTGGCATCTTGGTTATGAGTAATATCTAAATTTTTCTCAGAATCTTGTTTGTTCATTAGGACCCTCCATTAGTGGCTATTATTATTAATGTTATGATTGTTTTTGGTTTGTATTAAGTGATACGAGGCTTAAGTAAATACGTCAACTAAACCACGACTTAAACGATAAATCATTTGCTCTATTATTAGCAGTTTTTATCTAAGTTTCCAGTCACTTACGGTAAGAGTAGATAGACCGTATGTTAATAACCTTAATGAACATTTAATAAGCAATTAATAGCTATTTAATAACTACTAGTCTGCTTTATTTGCATCACGCTTTATCTGAATACACCTTAATCTAAACGAGCTTTTATTTAAGTGAGCTTCTATTTAAAAGGGTTTTATTCAAAGACTTTACCGTGCGTAAAACAAAGCTTGGCGAACTACTTGAGGGAGAAATCTACTGAGACCGCCTCTAGCTTGAGCATCTGGTTTAACTTTTTTAGAATCCAGCATTGAGCTGCTATCGCTGTTGCTAACAGTATTCGACACGGATAGTTTATAAGCGCGCCATTCTTGGGCATTTGGCTTACTAAAGTGGTGAATACGTCCCACCATTTGTTTAAATTGGCTACTGAATCGTCCCGTGTTATAGGTTAAATTATACTTGCGACATAGGGCCTGTACCTGCGGCGCAATGCGAGCATAGTGGCTGGCGGGCATATCAGGGAAAATATGATGCTCAATCTGATGGGATAAGTTGCCCGTTAAAATGTGAAACAACGGACTGCCCTGAATGTTGCTGGAACCAAGAATCTGACGTACATACCAATCGCCTTTACTCTCATTAGCATCAAGATGAGTGTAAATATGCGCTTGCTCCGTAAAATGTCCGCAAAATATCACCGCCCACGTCCACAGATTGCGAACAATATTAGCAGTGACATTACCGCTTAACGTGGTCATGGCACTACCACGACCTAATGTTACCCCTGCTATAGTAGGTAAGAAAATGGCGTCTTTGCCCACTTGTCGTGTAATTTTGGCAAATAACGCGCGGGATTTTTGTTGCATTGTCTTATGCAGATTGGGAGTGTCCGCATATTCATCAACACTGATTTGGATATCATGGAAGGCGACTGCCCATTCAAAGCCTAATGCTAAGATTGCAGTTTTAAATAAGTTATAGCGATCGCTTGGCGTCCAAGGCTGCTCATCAGTAACCCGAATCAAGTGATAACCGACGTCATGGTCGCGGCCGATGATATTGGTAAAAGTATGGTGCAAATAATTGTGCGAATGCTGCCATAGGGGCGCAGGACAAACGATATCCCAATCAAATTTTTGGCTATTAAGATGCGGGTGCTGCATCCAATCATATTGCCCGTGCATGACGTGATGACCAAGCTCCATATTGTTTAATATTTTACTAAAGCTGAGCAGGGACGTCCCCAGTAGCCAAGCACTCATCTGACGACGACGTGATGACAGTCGTCCAGCAGTAGCCAGTAGACCACGTGCGACTAGCTCGCTATATACCACCGTCGCATAAACACGTTGAATATAACGCGCATCCTTGGCCCCTAGTGAGTCCATCACGCTTTGATAGAGCGCGTTTAGCTCATCAGCAAGTGCTTCGGTCTGGACTTTTGGTAATGGCGCACCCGTCAAAGTGGGATATCGAGTAGGCTGGGATTGCGTGTCCATAGGCTGATCATCAGCATCGGTATTGGCGGCCGTCGTATGAGCAGCTTGCACTACTGATAACAAGCGATCTTGAGCTGCCATCTGTCCATCGGTTAACGCAGTCAGAATAGATACAGCAGATTGTGCAGTGGATATAGGCGGTAATAAGCGCATTAATAATCCTTAACCGAATCGGCTCAAATAAATAACAAGCATTAAGTTCGGTTTAATAGTTCGTCTAAGTTTTAGCGAAAAGTATAAGTTAAATCTAGTTTCTTTTTTCATGTTATAAGCTGTTATAAAATTTTATAGGCAGGTGTCTTTTGTGTCAAATATTACTAAATATCCAGCACCACGTCAGTCACAGGCACATTGATGCAAGTTTGGATAGATTCGTAGCCGTCACTGCTTAGCTTACCAGTTTGAATATTTTTGACCACGCCGCTGACCTTATTGCAACGGCACAATTGGCAGATGCCTTGTCGGCAGCCATAATTTAGGCGAATGCCAGCGTCTTCCGCACTCAACAGTAATGTGGTGTCACTGGTGAACCGGCGTTGCCGCCCGCGTAAATAAACAGTCTTTTCTTCTATACTACCTGTAGTGTTCTGCTCTGTTTTATCATTATTAAAACTAGGTAAGGCATAGCCAAAGTTCTCTATAATAATATTGTCGCGCAGAGAGCTTCCCTGTGGCAAGGTTATTTCTGCTGTCGCGCGGTACAATCCTGCTAATAACTCTTGCGAACCACAAGCAAATATTTGTGTATCAGCTAAAGGTAAGCCCAAAGCCAATAAGCTCTCCGTACTCAAATGACGGCTGTCCGCCAAATAAGTGCTGCGGTCTTCAGTATTGATAAGATGATAGGTAAACATTGGATATTTAGCGGCTAAACGCTGCCAATTTCCCTGAAGAGGACTTTTTATTAATGCCGTGCGATTATAGTATAACAAAGTCACCTGATGACCATATTGCAGAGCTTGGGTAATCAGACCTAACATTGGAGTAATACCACTACCACCAGCAATAAATAATAGCGGTGATAGCTTATTAACATTTAATTCTTCTGCAGCAAATAGTTCGTTAATAGTTGACTCGTTAATAGATGACTTTTTAGTAGTAGAAGAGCTAACTTGTTTCTTCAAAACTGTCTGCTCTAAAGTAAAGTCACCAATCGGCACACTACTGTCAAATATAGCGCCAAGAGCGGCGTGCTGTGTCAAGTAATCAGAAACCAATCCTTGTGGCTTGATGGCGATAGTGACAGTATGGCGTTGCGATTTTTTATTTTTACTGGTTTTGTCGCTAGTGACATCATCGTGCCACCATAGCGGTTGCTGTGGCAAGCCGACTAACGAATAACTGCGCTGATGATAAATGCCATCAATGACAACGTTTAAATTGAGATATTGTCCACCTTGCCAGCCGCCTTTCAACCCAAACGCCTGCTTTCTAAAAGCACGATTGGTCTCAAACTGTAGCGCTATCAAATCATCACTAAGCGCGCGGCGTGCTATTAGTCGCAGCTTAGGCACAGTTAATGACCAAAAAGGATGCAGCCGCGACCCCATAAAACCAATAAAAGCATGTTGAACAATTTCAGGCTGATAGCCGCTGGGCATAATCACGTTACCTTTTAGGTGTTACTTACTCTGTAGTACTTAATAATTATTTATAAAATTTTTAAACTGAATGCTGCACTGTACAATAAGAGCAGTCATTTATTAAGATATACTAATATAATAGCGTCTATTGATTGAATTTGCGAAATATTTGATGCTATTTTTTGTGGACTTTATAAAACAGGAATGAATCAGAAGTATAAGTAAGCAAGTTGAATAATAATTTAATGAAAATTTTTGTAGAAAAGGGTCATGGCTTTGGAGTAAAAGACGCAAAACAAGCTGTAAAACAGCCTGTCAGCTTGCAGGGTATGCGCTACAATGCGATAATGACCTATAATTTGTAACCCTGATTTTGAGGTACGGCACGCTTAGCATCATCGCTGAGTCGCATTTGCTGGCCTCTTCTATGCAGTCTATCGGAGTGTTAATGGCTCAATATATTTACACGATGAACAACGTGTCAAAACTTGTTCCGCCTAAACGCGAGATCTTAAAAAATATCAATCTGTCCTTTTTCCCTGGTGCCAAAATCGGGGTATTGGGTATCAATGGTTCAGGTAAATCAACCTTGCTACGCATTATGGCCGGCGTTGATACCGAATTCAGTGGTGAGGCACGTGCCCAAACAGGCACTAAAATTGGTTATTTACCACAAGAGCCGCAGTTAGATGACAGCAAAGACGTGCGCGGTAATGTCGAAGATGGTATGCGTGAAGCCTTAGATGCGCTATCGCGTCTGGATGCTATTTACGGCGAATACGCCGACCCTGATGCAGACTTTGATAAGCTGGCTGAAGAACAAGGTAAGATGGAAGATATCATCCAAACGTGGGATGCACATACCTTAGATACCCAGTTAGAAAAAGCGGCCGACGCCTTACGTCTGCCACCATGGGATGCTGACGTGAGTAGACTATCCGGTGGTGAAAAACGCCGTGTGGCCTTATGCCGTCTGCTATTATCACGCCCTGATATGCTATTACTTGACGAACCGACCAACCATTTGGACGCTGAATCTGTCGCATGGCTAGAGCAGTTCTTGCAAAATTATAGCGGTACTATCGTGGCTATTACCCATGACCGTTATTTCTTGGATAATGTGGCGCAGTGGATTTTGGAGCTTGACCGTGGTCATGGCTATCCGTATGAAGGCAATTATACTGAATGGCTAGAGCAAAAGAATACCCGTCTAGAGCAACAAAATAAGCAAGAAGAATCGTTTGCGAAAGCCCTGAAAAAAGAGCTTGAGTGGATACGTAAAAACAAAAAAGGTCAACAGGCTAAATCTAAATCTCGTGTACAACGTTTTGAAGAGCTAAACTCGCAAGAGTTCCAAAAACGTAACGAGACCTCTGAGATTTATATTCCACCTGGTCCACGTCTAGGTAATAAAGTCATTGAAATTAATGATATTGCCAAATCATTTGGCGACCGTTTGTTGTACGAAAACCTAAGCTTTAACGTGCCAGCGGGTGCTATCGTCGGTATCATCGGTCCAAATGGCGCGGGCAAAACCACGCTATTTAATATGATTACCGAGCGTGACACTCCAGATGCTGGTTCAGTTGATTTGGGTGAGAGTGTCAGTGTCGCTTATGTTGGTCAGGTTCGTGATAACTTAAACGATGACAAAACCGTTTGGGAAGAAATTTCTGATGGCCTTGATATCATTACGGTTGGCGAATATACCACGCCGAGCCGTGCCTATATCGGCCGCTTCAATTTCAAAGGCTCAGACCAACAAAAACGTGTCGGTCAACTGTCCGGTGGTGAGCGTAACCGCTTACAACTGGCGAAGACTTTGAAGCAAGGCGCCAACGTGCTGTTACTTGATGAACCATCGAACGATTTAGACATTGAAACCTTACGTGCGCTGGAAGATGCTATTCAAGTATTCCCCGGCACGGTAATGGTAGTCTCGCATGATCGCTGGTTCCTTGACCGTATTGCGACTCATATCTTAGCATTTGAAGAAGAAGGTCCAGTCTGGTTTGACGGTAACTACTCTGAGTTTGAAACTTATCGCAAAAAACAATTGGGCGCTGATTCCGGTCCTAAACGTATGAAGTATAAGAAAATTACCAACTAAGTTTAAACTACAAATCATTTATAAATATGCGAAAAAAGACCTCTAATTAATTAGAGGTCTTTGTTATTGGGCTGCTATTTTATCAAGTTGGCGTTAATTTTTTATTGAATGGGCATTAAGCTGTTTTCAATTTACATTAACGCTTACGCCCAAATTTACGCTGTTTTTTATTGCTAATTTCAGTAATCGCATGGGCAATTTCTTCTTCATCAAGGCTCGCGACTTGCTGCAGAATTTGCATCATATCAGGGCTCAGCACATATTTGGCATGATGAGCGATATCATCTATACGTTGATCAAAAGTTAATATGCCAGTCTCTTCCTCTTTTCGTAGATAGTCGAGGCGGATAAGCGCGTTAACAAAGCTGAGGAATAACGAGCGATCAAAGAAATCCGGAATGTCATCAGCATAAAGGACGGATAAACGCTGGCCTAGTAGATGGCAGAGATCAACTACCTCGTCTGCGGTTAAGTTACCTGACCCTTGCTGAGCCAGTAGGGCAAGGGTCATAAAGTAACGTTCAAGGCTTTGCTCAACGGGGGTGCCGAGCACCTCTAACTGCTGGTAGCAGTTGCTATTGGCTTCAGGGACGCTGAGCATGCCGTCACTTAATTCGACAATAAGACCATGAGTCAACATATTATCAATCTTTTGATTGAGGGTATCGGTCAAACCATGGGCGGGATAATATAAAAATAATTCGCTTTGTAAGAAGGGATATAGTTGCTCCACAATACCATCTAAGCGACTGCGCTCGATACGACCATTACGGGCTACTAAGGCCGCTAGGAACGACTGTAGAATAAATACATGCAAGATATTATTACGGAAATAGCTGAGTAATGCCGCTTGCTTGTCCGCCACTTGAATAATATCACCTAAGATATGCGGCGTACGTTCAATAAGCTTGAGCTTAATACCATAATCAATGATTTGCTGCGGGCTCATATCAGTGATGATCGTATCATCGGAATAAGGCTGCTTGCGCGCGATACTTTGGTAAAGGGAAATTTGCTCCCGGCAAATTTCCTCATCTAATGCTGATTTTGGTGCTGATAGTAGTACTAAGGACAACAGCGATACTGGGTTAATTACCGCTGCTTTATTAATATGCTGCATAATCTTGACGCCAATATTATCGACCATGGCGCTGGTCTTGTCATCGAGTGGCGTATCTGTGCGATCAGCAGGCAAGCTGTCAGCAGGCACATCGAACTTTTCCATAAAATCGGTAAGATGTAAGGGTGTACCAAAACTTAGATGAACGTTACCAAAGATGCGCTCAATCTTACGCCCAACTTTTAGTAACCCCATTAAGGATTCTGACTCTTTTGGTTTGCCTTTTAACTCACCAACGTAAGTGCCGCCTTCCATGATGCGCTCGTAGCCGATATAAGTCGGAATGAATACTACCGGTTTATTGGTTTGGCGTAGCTGACTGTGAATCGTCATCGCTAACATGCCCATCTTCGGTGGTAGCAGTCTTCCTGTGCGCGAGCGCCCGCCTTCAATAAAGTACTCAATAGGGGTGTTTCGGGTGATGAGGGTGTGCATATATTCGCGTAATACCGCGGTATACAGCGGATTATCGCGAAAGCTGCGACGAATATAAAAGGCGACCGCACCGCGAAGCATGGGACCTAAGATTGGCACATCTAAGTTATCACCAGCGGCAACATAAGGAATACTCAATCCGCGCTTATAGATCACATAAGACAGTAGGAGATAGTCGACATGGCTACGATGACAGGGCACATAAATAATTTCATGATCAGCCGCAAGCTCACGCACACGCTCAAAATGATGCACTTCCACACCGTCATAGAGCCGCGTCCATAACCAAGTCAAAAACCGATCAAAGACCCGTATAATGGGGTGGGAATAATTGTTGACCATCTCATTGGCATACCCTTTAGCAAGACCTCGTGCCTCACGGGCGCTGATATTCGTTACTTTGGCTTCGCTTTCTATCGCATACTTGATGGCAGGTGAATAAATCAGCTTATCTACCAAGTTACGCCGATCTGATAAATCAGGACCGAGCATACTGGCGCGCTGTTTATCAAGGTAAATGTTGAGCTGCTGCTGTAACGTGCGCACCAGCTCGCGATTGGCGTTAGCAGAGGGAACTAAGGCCTTAGTAATTTTCTGTGTGACGCGGTCTTGACTTAAATTACCTTGTAAATCAACTGAAACGGCGCTGCTATCCACACTATCAAGGTTTTCAATATTATCAAGGCTACTATCTTTGCTATTAACACTATGAAGAGCTACTGGCTCATCTGTACTGTCATGCAGGCTTTGATAAATAATCTTGCGCAAATCTTGCGCGGGATGGAATTGTACAAAGGTATCGCGTCCCATCACTCCAATATTAAATAACTGCTTGGTAATGCTTGGATCTTCCCAGTTATCGGCCGCTAGTAGCTTAAATAAGGAGTCCTCTTTGTCAGGGGCGCGTCCCCAAAGGATAGAGACGGGTACCAACCTTATCTGCAAGTCTGGATACTGTAAAGTGGCAGCGACTAAACGCGAGAGACGCGGCGACAGCTGGTCATCTTTAGCCTTTGGATGATGTAAAAATATAATAGCCGCATTCTCACGAATTTGATGGGCAGTATCTTTTACCCCGACCAAAGCAGGCGGTAGCTTATGCTCTTGAGTTTGCAGATCAATCAAAATACTGTTAGAGCGCGAATAATCTTGTAGCACATAAAAGGTTAGCGTTTGGTCATCAGCATCAAACTCTGGCAGCTCGCCTAAAAGTTTGGGCTTGACGGCCATGTCGAGCGTCTGCCCCGATATCTTGCGATAAAGCTGACTAATTGGTGCATTAGAATAGGATTTTGCAACTATTGGATTGGCGTCAGCGGCTGAAGTAGTACCAGTTTCTAAGGTAGTATTATTAACTACTGGCGCCTTAAAAATCCGTTTTTTTAGGAACTTTGGTATCATAATAAAAAGTCAAATTTGTCAAATATAATGGGCGTATGATGCCATAAAAGTACACAAAGCGATATATAGTGTCTGTATTTACCATTAATAATATAAGGCCATAATAAGGTTGTTTGAATCATCATCTAAATAACTAGATACTTAGAGCATCAGCTATTTAAACTAACAGCGTATCTGCGTAAGATGAGTAACGCTATACTTAAGCTTATCTTCCATCACCACTTATTGAAGTTAAACACTTATGACTCCTGCTATCAAACTTGCCAAACAGCGTGGCCTTGATTATCAGCTACACGAATATAGGCATGATAATAGTGCAACCTCTTATGGATTAGAAGCGGCTGAAAAACTAGGTGTTACTGCCGCACAAGTCTTTAAAACGTTAGTGGTAGCAACAGAAGCTGGCGCGTTAGCAGTCGCCATAGTGCCGGTCGATACCACTTTAAATTTTAAAAAAATGGCCAAAGCGCTGAGCTGCAAAAAGGTACAAATGGCGGATCCCAAAAAAGTCGCACGTAGTACAGGTTATGTACTCGGCGGCGTCAGTCCATTAGGGCAAAAGAAGCAATTACCTTCGGTGATAGACAGCTCTGCTCAAGATCAGCCAACTATATATGTCAGCGCGGGTCGCCGTGGTTTGGAGATTGAGCTACCACCACTGCAATTGGCTGAAATTATTGATGCCCGTTTTGAGGCGATAACTGATAGCTAATAGCGATTATAAAGTCTTAAACGTATTAAGCTTTCTAGATTCCACTAATCTATTGTTTAACATCTATAGTGCGTACTAAATAAAATAGATACGGAATATAAAATCGCATAGTTGGCAAAATTATCTCGCTTGCTGTGCAGCTTTGCCACTCCAAAGGCTTCGAAAATTTCTCCAGCTAGGCTATATCTGTTTTAAACTGGACCAACTATAAACAGGATGACTCACATGCCGCATTTAACTATTCAAGCCACTCCCAATGTCATCATTCCTCATGCTGAATCTTTACTGAAAGCGCTCAATAAAGCGCTTTGGGATAGTGGACACTTTGGTAAGCCCACTGATATTAAGGCTCGCATGCTCCCGATAACGACCTTTTTAGTAGGAGTAGAAGATGATGAGCAAGAGCATGGTTTTATTTACGCGCATTTTAAATTAATGGCAGGTCGTGATATTAATGTGCGCAATCAGCTGGCAGAGTTATTGGTTGCTACCATAGAGGATAAGCTAGGCGCAGCACAATCAGGTCGTACGGCGCTACAAATATGCGTCGAAGTAGAAGAGATTAGCGCTGTTTATCAAAAGAAAATGCTTGGTCGTTGAGAGTGAGGTTTTAAGCTTTGGGCTTCTGTTTTACGAATGACGAAAGTTTTTTGTTGAAAAGTTATCGATGTCAGGAATTAATTCTGTTTCGAATGAACAATAGAAAAAGCGCCCAGTATATAGGCGCTTTTTTTAATTATTGCTGATTACCGCTTAATTGAATTCTAGTCTAAGAAAGCAAAGCTTTCGATTGGCATCGCAGTCATGCTCTCGCTTGGGGCGACCATAGCTTCGGCGTGACCTGAGGTACGTGGCAGAAGTTTGTCAAAATAGAACTCTGCGGTTTGAATTTTGGCTTCGTAAAATTCTGGTGCTTCTGTACCGCCATTTTCTAGCTTGTCATAGGCCACTGCCGCCATGCGCGCCCAGTGATAGCCCATCATTACATAGCCTGAGTACATCAAGAAGTCATCTGAAGCTGCTGAGATAATTTCACGGTCTTTACGTGCCATTAGCATCAAGCGAACCGTTAAAGTATTCCATTCGGCACATAGCTTAGTTAACGCCCAAACAAATTTGCGCATGTCTTTATCAAGTGCGTATTCACCACACCATTTCATGATGCTCGAGGTATAGTCGCGGATGATTTTACCTTTTGACTGTAAGATGACTTTACGGCCTAATAAATCTAATGCTTGAATACCGGTCGTACCTTCATACATGGTAGCAATACGGGCATCACGAGCAATTAGTTCCATACCCCATTCTTTGATATAACCGTGGCCACCGTAGATTTGCTGACCGTGCTTGGCCGCTTCAATACCCAGTTCCGTTAAGAAGCCTTTGAGAATTGGGGTATAAAAACCAAGCTTGTCATCCCATTTTTCAAACTCTTCATCATCGTCATTAACGATGCCTTGTGCCATCTTATCCGCATAGCGTGCTGAATGATAAATCATTGAGCGACCCCCTTCGGCAAAGGCTTTTTGAGTCAATAGCATGCGACGTACGTCTGCATGGTTAATGATGGCATCAGCGACTTTTTCAGGATCTTTTGTACCTGATATCGCGCGCATAGAACGGCGATCTTTAGCATACGGTAGGGCGTTTTGAAATGACAATTCAGTATGCGCCAAGCCTTCAATACCGGTACCGATACGCGCGGTATTCATAAAAGTGAACATGGCTTTGAGACCTTTGTTCGGCTCACCAATGAGGTAACCGACCGCCTCATCAAAGTTCAATACACAAGTCGCTGATGAGTTAATGCCCATCTTGTGTTCAATAGAGCCACAAGTAACGCCATTACGTTCACCAATTTCGCCTTCAGCATTTGGCAAGAATTTTGGTACGATAAATAATGAAATACCGCGCGTGCCTTCTGGAGCACCCGGTAGGCGTGCTAGGACAATATGAACGATGTTTTCGGTTAAATCATGCTCACCGCTGGAGATAAAGATTTTGGTGCCGCCAAGTTTATAGCTGCCGTCTTCTTGTGGAATCGCTTTTGACTTGACCTGACCCAAATCCGTACCACATTGCGGCTCAGTCAAACACATGGTACCTGCCCAAGAGCCCTCTACTAGTTTATGCAGGTACGTCTCTTTTTGCTCATCCGTACCGTATTGCATTATAGTATTGATGCAGCCTGTTGATAGACCAGGGTACATTGCCCATGGCCAGTTGGCCGTACCGATCATCTCAGCTTTGATAAGGTTTAATGAGGTCGGTAAGTTCATGCCGCCGTATTCTTCAGGGTAGGAAATCCCTTGCCAACCGCCTTCTACAAACTGGTTATAAGCTTCTTTAAAGCCTTTAGGAGTGGTCACTACGCCATTATCAAAATGACAGCCTTCTGCATCTGCTGGCTGATAAAGTGGGGCAAGGACGTTTTCGGCAAAGTCAGCCATTCCTTGCAAAATCATATCAACCGTTTCAGGATCGGCATTGTGGCCATTGTCTAAATCTTTATAATGAGTTTGAAAGTCAAATACATCATTAATCAAAAACTTAATATCACGTAAGGGGGCTTTGTAAGTTAACATAGTCAGTCTCTTTGTCTCGTTCGTTGACGTTGATTTACTAATGGGCTTTTATTCAGAGTATCTATTCAAAATGTCTATTCAAAGTATCAGGTATTAAGCGTCAGTTTTATTAAGTATGGCTTACTAATTATTTTTTATTTTAAGAATTTCTTAACGAATCAGCTTGCCGCAGGAATATCCTCAGTATAAGTCTTCTATAGCGACAAATATATAATATATAACTAATATTCATAGTTAAATTAAAAAATCATAAAAATAATTTATTAATAAAAGTTGATATGTCACAAACAATCAACCGTAAGTCATCAATTAAATGCTGGTGATAAGACGTTTATCAGAATGTCTCAAAAAGCCAAGCTATACTTACTAAACTAACGATAAACGAAATAGAGTCAAGTTAATTTATTTAATGAGGACCGCATTTTATGGCTGTATCAAGGCATATGGTACCGCTCACCCTTTGGATCAAAAATGTGCTTATTAGCATCAAGAGCTTAATCCGTGGTGAGCTGGCGCATCTGCTAACGGTCAATCGAAGCCAGCGGCCGTGGCACATGCCAATCATTGCGGCTATTGCCATCAGCTTTCCCGTATTTGTAGGGGCGTATTTCGGTGCATTACCTTCAGGGATTAAAGCCTCCTTAGGGGCCTTGGTGATCTTAAACTTGCCATTAGTAGGCAAGCTGCCTTATCGCTTGGTGACGGTGATGGCATGGGGCTTTGCGATGTCGCTATGCTTCGCACTGGGACTTATAGCGCAGCAAGTACCTATTATTAGACTGCCCGTATTTACGCTGATAGCCTTCGGTATTGTTATTTTTGGACGTTATTATCGTCAGCCACCGCCAGCAGGGTTGTTTGTGATGATGGCGAGTGCTATCGCGCTCTTTATTCCTCTGCCACTGGTGCAAGTGTTACCGGCGACGGGACTGGTGATGCTCGGTAGTGGCTTTGCCCTAACCATGGCGCTGCTGTATTCGCTATTTTTATTAGCGACGCGTGAGGTTATACCTGCGCCAACCCATACCTATCAGCCGGATACCATCATTGAAAGCATTATGGTTGCGGGTTTTATCAGTTTGACCCTACTAATAGCGGTCATGCTGGAGATGTCTAATCCGTATTGGGCCGCGGTCAGCTGCTTCATTATTATTCAGGGCATTCATTTGCGTACCATGTGGATTAAGCAGTTTCACCGCTTGCTAGGGACGTTAATAGGGGTAGGGCTGGCGAGCTGGATGTTATCTTGGGGGCTAGAAATATGGGGTGTGGCGGTTGCGATACTGATTATGATGCTCTGTATTGAGACCCTAGTCGATCGGCATTATGGGCTAGCAGTGATATTTATTACCCCGCTGACGATATTTATCGCTGAATATGGTAGTGGTTTACCGTTCTCGCCCCAAGCTTATCAAAACGTTATTCACGCGCGCCTGCTTGATACCGCGCTTGGCTGTCTGGTCGGTCTTAGTGGTGGAATGGTCATGCAGTTAACAAATTTTCGCGTACCGCTTCGCCGTATGGAAACTTGGCTGCTGACGCACTTTAGTTAGAATAAAAAAAAGTGGTTGGTAGGTTATAATGTTGTGGGCTTACGGTATCGCTGCACCCACGCTACCTTTATTATGCTGATTGGTTTTTTAATGTCGCAGCCGCCTGCGCCACATCAATCACCTGTCCTGTCCAGCGCTCAAAGCTCAAAGCCGCTTGTCCAATAAGCATGCCATAACCGTCGGACGTCTGCGCACCGCGCGCGGCAAAATGCTGTAAAAAGGGTAACGCACGCCCATACATCATATCGTAAGCAGAATGGCAAGCTAGCTCATCGGCTAATGGCAAGGTATCCCCTGACAGACCTATGGATGTTGCATTAACAATCAAATCAAAGTGTCCGGTCAAATCGGCAGTGGTGCAAGTATTAATAGGATGCTGATTAATAGTAGGACTGGCGTTGCTCAGTTCCGAGACCAAATCTGTCGCCTTGCTCATCGTGCGATTAGCAAGGGTCAGCTGTCCAATACCCGCTTGTATGAGCGGCAATATCACCCCGCGCGCTGCACCGCCTGCGCCAATGATGGCGACCCGTGCGCCGTTAAGCGGCCAGCCTAATCTCGTAATATGATTGATCAATCCTTGGCCATCGGTATTGTCACCGTATAGCGCCTCGGCTATTGGTAAACCAGCTTCTAACAAGTCTTTATTTAATAAGAGAGTATTGACTGCCCCTGCAACTTTGGCATGTTCAGATAAGCCGCCACGCGTCAGGCTGCAATCATAAGCCATTTGCTTAAACGGTACGGTCACATTAGCGCCAATACCGCCGCCATGAAAAAACGCCTCGACCACTGCGGTAAAGCTGGCCGTATCATCAGGGCAGTACTGGCGCTGATAGCCAATATCAATCCCGATTTGCGCGGCGAATACTTGATGAATCTGAGGAGATTTACTGTGGGCAATGGGATTGCCAATAACGATAAAATGCTGAGTCATCTGAGTCATAGCCTGTTATTAAATAGCGGTCTGATATGCTAAATAGTGGTCTGAATAGTGGTCTGATAGGTTAGCTGGTTAAGCGGCTGCTTCGCGACGGATTGCTTTACTATTATTTATTACCAATCACTTTTGGCAAGTAAAGCAATAAACCGTCCTTAATCATAGGGGATAAAAATATCTTTAACAAATTTGTTCTATCTGGGATTGTTAACCGTAACGTAAAGGGTAGTCAAGTGTTAGGCAGTTGGGTACACTGTAAGGCATAAAAGTTCGTCATCAATACGCTCTAATGACAGCAACTTTATAAGAAAAATTGTTTATAGCAAATGATTCTTTATTATCGGCGGCATATCTGCCGGCTCGTTAATCCTATTTTGAGACCAACCTAAAAAGTGTGAGTAAACTGCCCATGTGGAAGAACCCCCTACAGACCTTTGCGATTGGCATGACAATGGCAGCTGGTGTGTCATTGAGCGCGTGCGACAATCCTAATCAAAACACCGTTGAAGAGGCCGCCTCTGGTATTGGTACCGAGCAAGTGCCTGAACAAGAGCCGGTACAAGCAAGTCCCACTCCAGATGGAGACTTAGATGGAGCCACTTCTGATCAAGGTACATCGGTGAGCTACGATATATCAGCGTGGGGCTCTGAGGAAGTAGAGTCGCTCAAAATTGACGACCTTGATGCTATCAAAGCCACCTTCGGTAAAGTGATAAATACGGATGAAAATAGCCTAGACTATGCCAGTAATCCAGCGTCCAAATATCGCTTTATGAAAGCTGATGCACCCTATTTAGATCTCATCGACTCCGAGAAATATCTTGAGCTTGGTTGGTATTATGCCAATCCTACCGACTCTGATGAGGAAAAAGAGCTGAGTAAAGCACATGCCAAAAAGTCCTATAAACTGGCGCGGCAACTGATGGGCGATGAGGGTGGCAAGTTGCTCTCTGATATGCTCAATGGCCAAATCATCAAAAATAAAACCATTGGCGGACAAAAAATAGAACTGGCAAAATGTGAGTTTTATAGTTGTATGCTGGTACTTAATAAATCAAGTGAACAAACAGAGGCCAGTTAAATCATGATGTCTGGTTCTACGACTGATGCTGTTTCTGGCTCTATTTCTGTGCCTAATAGCTGGGTATGTCTACATTCACCAGACAATACTATGGAACTTGCGAATTGTGCAAATAATGTTGCGGTGACGCTAGACAATCGTGGGCTGACATACGCTGACGGATTTTTTACCACTATGGGCGTTATCGATGGTCTGATATTATGGCAAGACTATCATCATCAGCGCCTTATAACCCACGGCCACGCTTTGCAACTCGATATAGATGACCAAGCGCTGATTACTATGTTGCAAATGTACGCTCAGCAACTCCAGCAAGGTATGCTTAAGCTAATCATCACCCGCGCACCACAAGATATTCGTGGCTATGGCTTTACGCCAAGTGAGTCCGGTAGCGCGTGCGAGGTTTGGCTCAAATCTTCTGCTTTGCTGATTGCTACTGCTGAACATCTGCGCTTACCTGATGGGCGTATGGTCCTTATGCAGTCCGCTGCGCCTGCCACCTGTTTGTCTGCCCAACTTGCCTGCCTGCCGCCCCCTTTGGCAGGTCTAAAAAGCCTAAACCGTCTCGATAATGTGCTTGCTAGCGGTGAGCTGCAACGTATCAAGGCAGCACAGTCGGATACTGGTGCAAAGGGGGGCGAAGGCTTAGGTGAAGGATTGCTACGCGATATGACCGGAAGCTGGGTTGAAGGCACGATGAGCAATGTGTTCTATCAATTGGCAGACGCTCAATGGACCACTAAACCGCAACCATTACCAATTCCTAAAAACTGCGATGATACCAACGCAAACTATTTACTAAACGGGCAATGGTTTACGCCGCCTATGACTCAATCGGGGGTCGCTGGAGTACAGCGCCAAGTGCTGATAGATGCCTTGTCTAAGACGAAACATCCAGTGAAGATGCGAGTTTTAAATGATGAGGATCTGCCCAATTTAACCCAGATGTTCTTCTGTAATGCGCTGCGCGGGGTAATGCCAGTCAGCGAACTTAGATTGCCGGCGGGTAATAGCGTTTGTTTCTCAGTATGACGTTCTATTCCCATTCAAAAATATTGTACTTAGTATCCATATAATCTTCTGAATCTAAAACAACTTCTTCACTTCTATAAAGTTGTTGAGCTTTTAGAAGTGCCGATTGCTCGTCTTCAGCGACAATCTCAATGACCTGGCTAAGAGTTTCAACAATTTCTATGTGAAAGGTCTTTTCTACTTTTACGTTTTTGCTCATAATATTCCTTCTCAAAATTATCAAACAACTTTAGTCATTTATATTATGTCTATTATGTCACTCGGATTATCAAAACGACTTAAGAGAAGTGATCGTCTTTTGTTACGTAGGCTTGTGCAATGATGCCAATCGATCAATGATCCTTTTTTAAAAAGGAGAAAGATTTATGCGTCCCATTTATGCACAAAGTAGAGTTCCACTACAGATTCGTCGATTTATGATATTTAATAAAATTTGTGGTAAGGCGCAAAAGTATCCTGTACCAAACCTGTTCGTACGTCCATTGAGTTGTTATGGCATTGGAATAATTATATAAAAAATAGACGTTATACTTATTTGGGTCATGATGTTCAATATTTTTTTCCAATGAATGATGAGTTAGAGATGGATTATCCTCCTCATAGATACCATAAGCGTCTCGTTGCTACAATGCACTTACCACTTTGGGGTAACCAAGAAAAGCTAACCACTCCTACTTATGTTGATAAAAAAAGAGGTCTGAGACCTAAAGGTTACTCTGAAAACGCTTAGTTTAATTTTCGATAATTACCACGCCCTAGGAACTCAATCATTCCTTTATCTCGTAATATTTGTAGCTGTTGGCGAATTTTGGCATGCACATTGTTATTGTTTATATATATAGATTGTAGAACATCGCTAAAACTATAAACTTGCGCAAGCGTAAAACGCTCAGGTAGTTTGTCCACACACTTCATAACATCAAGTGTCCAACCACGAGATTCTATAGATTGCTCTCGTAAAAATAATGTCTGCTGAAATTGCTGCGTGACATTATTACGCGGTATCACCTGTTGGTTTTTGACTAAAAAGACCTTGCCTGATTTTGGTACTTGGCGTAAGTCAATATTACAGCCGACCCAGCCCGCACGTTTTGCTGTCAAAGATAAAGGCTTACGCTTAACAATCATGTCCGGCTTAAAAAAATGCTTGGGGATAATCAAAAAATTATTGATAGTAAATGTTTTAGAATAGGTTAAAAAGAAGAAACTAGGATTATTATTACTATTAATACGCTCAATCATGGTGTCATAAGCGCCATCGTTAATCACATTGCTTAATTTTGCCTTTTTACTTTTAAGCTCATATTGCTCATGGCAATTCGTACAATAAAAGTCTGCAACCGGTTGATTATTAGCAAATTCAGATAACGGCTGAACGCTACAGTTAGGACAATAACCATTGTCTTTTACCCAAGCCTCACTAAGCACACGAATAATTTGTGAAGGTGAGCGATAGTTGACAGCTAATTTAGTATCAAAGGTTAAATCCATAATGTCGAGCCACTTTATAATAGTAAAAAGATGAATTAATTATTAGGCCAAATAGTAAGCCAAATCAGATATTAACGAGCAAATCATTAATGGCTAAGCAAATGCCATTGAAAAGCGCACGGTTCAATGCTAAATTCTAACAAACTTCTGCCTCGCGAGTTGCCATGAGCAAGCCGACACCCGAAAAACCTTCTGATCACCCTAATGATACTCCATCAAATAAACAAGATGGCGGGGTTAATGAGCCTGCGGATACGCTGCCAAACTCAGAGCCAGTAGCAGTTGATGAGGTGCGCGCGTCACAGGAGCAGACAGATGCGACCGCAGATAAGATAGAAGCTGAAAAATCGCCGGCGACCGATATCTCGTTGATCAGCGCAGACAAGACTTCGCGAAACTATGAAAAAGACAATCAATCGTTTTTTATGCAGCGCGGCTATCAGATATTGTTGGTGCTTGGATTGATTGCTGCATTTTTATTAGTAATGGTCTATCAAACGCTGTTTGGACGTATTAGCCAGCCGCAGCAAAAGGTGACGATTGAACAGGGCGATACTTATTATGGACTTTTACCACAGTGGCAACAGCAGATTCCATTGTTCTCAGCCAGTATTGCTAAGCTGTATATTAAGTCGCAAGTCAATGCCCCATTGCACGCCGGTATTTATCAATTACCTGAGAACCCAACGATTGCTGAAGCGCTACAAGTGCTAGAGCAAGGCGCAAAAGTGGCAATGGTTAAGATACAAATCATCGAAGGTAAAACCTCAAAAGACTTATATCAGACCCTACGGGATACTAACGGCATCAAAGAAGAAGTGCTCGGCAATGATGCGGATAATGCCAGTATTGCCCAAGCGCTGGAACTTAGTGGTGTGCTTCCAGACTCTGTAATTAACAGTGATGATCCTATCGTCAACCATAACCTTGAAGGTTGGTTTGCCCCTGATACCTATTATTATGGTGAGGGCGCAACGGATAAACAGGTGCTTACTGATTTATACAAGCGGCAGCAGCAAGCGCTTACTAAGGCTTGGGAAAATCGCGCGCCAAATCTGCCTTACAAGAGCCCTTATGAAGCGCTGATTATGGCTTCTATTATTGAAAAAGAAACCAGCGTTCCTGAGGAACGCGCCTTGGTCTCTGCGGTTTTTAATAATCGCTTGAATCAAGGCATGCGCATGCAAACCGATCCGACCATTATTTATGGCATGGGTAGCCGCTATGAGGGCAATATTCGCCGCAAAGATATCGATGAAAAAACAGCTTATAATACTTATCAGATCGATAAATTGCCGCCCACGCCAATCTCATTGCCCTCAGCGGCTTCTATTGAAGCGACCCTACATCCGGCCGATAGCGAAGCGCTATATTTTGTAGCGACCGGTAATGGTGGTCATAAATTTACCAATAGCTTGTCAGATCACAATCAAGCGGTAAAAGAATACCTAGGCGTAATGCGTGAAAAAAAATCACAAACGCCGCCGCAGTAAAGGTGGTAAAAGCGAGCATTGATTAGACAGGGATACAAAAGTAATGACAGTTATGCCGCACTCACAAAAGACATATGAAATATAAGGCAACATCATGTCAGCCGCTTTAAGCGTTACTCCTACTCAAACTGACACAGACTTTACGTCTACGGATAAAGCGCCCGTTGAGCTTGCACAGCAAGGGCGCTTTATCAGCTTTGAGGGCACAGAAGGCGTTGGAAAAACGACTGCTATTGAGCATTTGTGCGCGCGCCTGCAAGCGAATGGTGTCGACTATTTGCGCACGCGCGAGCCGGGTGGCAGTCCTTTTGCTGAACGTTTGCGCGATATATTATTAGACCCTGCTACTGATATTACTGACGATACGGAGCTGCTGCTATTGTTTGCTGCGCGTTGCGATCATGTGCAACAGGTTATCCTGCCAGCCTTACAGCGCGGGTCGTGGGTAATCTGTGACCGCTTTACTGACTCGACCCTTGCTTATCAAGGCTTTGGGCGGGCACATGGAGATAAGGCAGTTTTGACCAAGATTGAAGCCCTGATTGCACAGTTTGTCCCGCATTTACCTGAGCTGACTCTATGGTTAGATTTGCCTGTATTAGAAGGCATGGCGCGCGCTGGCAAACGTAGCGAGGCAGATCGTTTTGAGCAACAGGCGACGGCGTTTTTTACGCGGGTACATGAGGGCTTTAGCGCGCTTGCTACTGAGCATCCTGAGCGCATTCAGCGTATTGATGCATCAGGGAGCGCTGATGAGGTAAGCGCGCGAGTGTGGCAGGTGATGGAAACACAATTCAAGTTTGGCTAGCATAATACGATTTGAGATTATTAATTCTCAATAACAAAAACCCCAGCTTGCCGTTATTACTAGCAGCTGGGGGGTTTTTATTTACTAACGGTATCTAAGACTAACATTTTTACTTTTTATCCGAATCCTTATCAAGATCAACACTAGCATCAATGCTGTCGTGATCTGAGTCGGGCAGACGGTTGGGGTCAAGTGAGCCTCTCTTGGTCTTAGGCGCGCTGCCATTACCATTATTACTGGTGTTGACAGCGGTCTTGTCTTTTGACGTTGAGGGTGAATTATCGGACTTCACACCTTTAGCCTTTACGCTAGCCGACTGTTCTTTCGAAGTGGCTTCTTTAGCTTTGATTTCTTTAGTATTGCCTTCTGATGGCGTTGTTGGCAATGCTGTCGCAGCGGCGCTGGCAGACTCATCTTGCACAGTATCTTCCTCCTTTTCCTCCTTTTCCTCCTTCTCCTCCTTCTTTTCCTCTGACGACTCTTGTGTTGCCGCATCTACCACGTCATTAACCAATTCTTTTTCTTTGCGCTTTTCAGGTGCTTTGGATTTGGATTCAAAGTCAGCGTCGGCAACCGCGCGCGCTTGTTCTTGTTTGGCGGTGACATCTACTGCTTTTGGCTGGATTTCATCGTCAACCACTAACGCTATAAGTTTGCGATCACGTGGGACATTACCATCAAACTTGTTAGTGATAACGTGGAGCTTGCCTTCTTTATCAAGAGTATAAAGCGGTACAAACTGCTTATTGTCGGCTTTATATTGGACATAAGTGTAGCTGTCAGTGATATTAGTGATTTTAATACGAGCCTTTTTCGATAGCATGCTGGCAAGTTTGGTATAGGTCACCTCTTTACCAAACAGCCATTGGGAATGGAAGTTTGATTGCTTATCATCGCGCTCGCTTTTGACTTTTTCATCACTGAATTTGAGGCGATAGAGCTTTCTTTCACCGAACTCATGATGATAATGAATCTCAGATAAGGTATTCATTTCTTTATCCATACTCATAGCAAATAAGTGACCGATACCGATTAAGTCGAGATGGTGATCAGCATGGTCAGAGATGGGGTTGCCAAAGTAGGTGCGCAGGCCACTCATACGCGCGCGAGCAATATTGGTATAGTTGTTGTGTGCCACAATGACATCAAAGCCTTGGTCTTTTAAAGAGGTGGCGATCAATAGCGCTACTGGGTTGGAGCCGACTACTAAAATACCATTGGTCTCAGGTTCACGAACGCCCAACCAGTTGCCGACCATTTTTGCGCCTAAGCCTTGGATCATCACAGTACCAATAATAACGATAAACACCAGCGGTACTAGTAGCTCAACGCCTTGGATATCATATTCTTGTAAGCGAATGGCGAATAGTGATGAGATAGCTGCGGCCACAATACCACGCGGGCCAATCCAGCTAATCATGAGCTTTTCATTGGTTTTTAGGTTGGAGCCAATAGAGGAAGCCCAGATTGATAAAGGGCGGGCGATAAACATCACTATAGCTAGTAACACGATACCAGCAAAGCCCACGCTCAGCAGACTCTCCAGCTCAACACGAGCGGCGAGAATGATAAATAGCACTGAGATCAATAACAGCGTTAGCGACTCGTTAAACTCTAAAATATTATCCCGTGGGAATTTTGGCCAGTTGGCCAGTGCCACGCCAAGTACCGTGACCGTTAATAGACCAGATTCGTGCTCTAGATGGTTGGATATCGAAAACAGTAGGAGGACAAAGGCGAGGGTAAAGACGTTGCGCAAAAATTCAGGCACCATATGTTTGCGCATTAAGAATGCTAGCACCCACGCTCCAACCAAACCTAACACGGTCGCTAGTACTACAATCTTGGCAAATAGCAAAATGCTACTGGCTTCGCCACCAGAAATGATATATTCATAGATCAATACCACCGCAATCGCGCCGATAGGATCGATGATAATGCCTTCCCACTTTAAAATGTTGGAAATAGTTTTGTTAGGGCGGACACTACGCAGTAGCGGCATAATCACAGTTGGACCAGTCACGCAGACCAGTGCGCCGAACAGTAAGGCGATTAAGGGGTCGACATCGAATAGCAGGTAAGTTGACAGCGCCACGATGGCGATAGTAATGAGCACACCGACAGACACCAGCATTTGTACCACAGTACCGTGCTGCTTAATCTCATCGAACTCTAGGGTGAGTGAGCCCTCAAATAAAATAACCGCGACGCCCAAAGAGATAAATGGGAACATCAGATCGCCTAAGACTAAATCAGGATCAAAGATGCCTAGAACGGGGCCAACAATAATGCCAATCAGTAACAAAAACAAAATGGACGGTTGCTTTACATACCAAGCCAACCATTGGGCGGCAATGCCAATCCCAACCACACCGGATAATAATAGGGCGGTATCCATAAATTAATCCTTTTATAATCTTGTCATACTTTATAACTATTAAGAGTTACTATAAGGTTCGCTGTAGTGAAATTATTGCAAACCGTAATAACCGCTTTAGCTAGCATGAGTCATGTCATGTATTAATACTATGTAGTAGCAGCAGGGACAAAAGCGCCTTGATATAAACAGAAATAATCTGGGGCAGCAATAGAGGGTAAATAGGAAGTGATGATAATTAACTTAATAAACTTGGCGTTAGCAACAAAGCTTATTTGTTAACTTTTGTTCAATTTTAAAGTTATTTGGCTTGTTATAATAGCATGATTTTATTTTACTTATATCAAACGAGTCAGGCGCGATATGAGCCAGTCTTCTGTTTATTGGTCCGCTATGCAAATAGCCAAGTCCTAAGTTATCCTGCATAATAACTGCTAGCATAAAAGACATAAGAGAATAGCCTTATAAGAGAACTAGATAGAATAGCTATTAGATTTATAATACAACAGCCACGCCCATCACGCACATTAAAAATACCGCTTTAAATTTCGGTGTTATTTATTATTAAGCGGATAACCTTTATACATATAGTCGTAAAAAGGCCGATTGAACTACTCAAGCATTTTATGCGGATGCAAATACATGACAAGTTTACGAACAATCCTCAGAATTAATCTATAAACTGGCAAAGAATTGCTATCCATAACCGTTATAAAATGGACGCCAACCAACAATAAAAGATAGAAAGACCACTCAGATGGGGGACAATATGCTTAGACCGAAAACCACTAATAATAAGCAGAACTGGCTACAGCGCAGTACGCTAGCGCTAGCTATTAGCACGACAATGATTATTGGCATCAGTGGTGCTGTGAGTGTTGTCGTAGCGCCAAGCGCTCAGGCAGCAGTCACTACCGCAGATTTTTCTGGTTTGGTACAGCAAGTTACTCCAGGAGTGGCGCGGGTCAACGTCACTAAGACTGTTAGCGAAGCGGAGCTGGCTAAAGCGCAGACCGCTGAGCTGTTACGACAGTTCTTTGGTGACCGCTTACGCATCCCTGATCAAGCAGTGATCCCAGCGATTGAACATGCTTATGGCACCGCTTTTTTTGTCACGAACGATGGCTACATGCTGACCAATCATCATGTGGTAGAAGGGGCGGATAAGATTACCGTGACCCTCAATGACCGAACGGAACTTGATGCGACTTTGGTTGGCAGTGATGAGCGCTCGGATGTGGCGGTCTTAAAAGTCGCGGGCAAGCAGTTCCCAGCCTTACCTATTGGCGATTCTAATATCATCAAGGTCGGTGAGCCGGTACTGGCTATTGGCTCCCCATTTGGCTTTGATTATTCTGCTTCCGCTGGTATTGTTAGTGCCAAGTCACGCAACTTTTCGCGTGAGACCAGCGTGCCATTTATTCAAACGGATGTGGCCTTAAACCCTGGGAATTCAGGTGGGCCATTATTCAATCAGAGTGGTGAAGTCATCGGTATTAACTCACGCATTTTTAGTGGTACTGGCGGTTATATGGGACTGTCTTTCTCTATTCCGATCGATGCGGCAATGGATATTTATGAGCAGCTAAAAACCAACGGCGAAGTAACGCGCGCCTATTTGGGTATATATCCGCAGGATATTGATCGCAATTTGGCCGAAGCTTATAAGTTAGCCCGTCCCCAAGGGGCACTATTGACCCGCGTATCACCAGACTCACCGGCACAAAAAGCAGGTTTGCAATCGGGTGATATTATTTTGCAATATAACGATATCGAGATTATGCGTGCGTCAGATTTACTGAACCTGATTAATCGAGCACGACCTAATGATTCATTTCTCGCTGACATTCAGCGTGATGGGAAGCAAATGACAATCAGCGGTAAGCTTAGTCACGCTCCTAATGACGTGCAGGCACAAGGTCATGACCAGCAAGAGGATGAAGTAAACTTAGGACTGCGGTTACGTAATTTAACCCTAGATGAGCAAGCAGAGCTGGCCGTTGATAACAAGACTGGTATATTGGTCACCACTGTTGAGCCCACTGGCTTAGCGGCGCGTTCAGGAATATTAGCAGGTGACATTATCACCAACCTGCACCAAAAACCTATAACAAAAGTAACCGACTTTTCCAGCGCGATATCATCATTACCCAAAAAAGGAGTGGTTACCATTGCAGTGATGCGTCAAGGTATCCCCGGTATTATTGGTTTGCGTATTGAATAAACAACGGTTTTGATAGTGAGGTTGGTACACGAGTCTTGCTTTTTCGGTTGTGTCGTCCGACTATCGATGTGTTGACGATTCGTTAAAATAGTCCAAAATATTTTATCAATATTGAGAAATTGCGCTAAACTAATTATTAAATTATAAGACAGTGACACATCAATAAAAGCCTTGCGTGTATTGGTGAATCGATAAATGAATCGCGAATTTCTGCTCAATTGATAGATGGCCGTCAAACCAAAATATGCTACACTAGCGGGCGTTTGTATCACTATATTTATATAGTGACTGTATATTTGATAGACGCAAACAATATACGAAAATAACGCTAATGTTCAATTGAGCGCATAATAATTTATAACGTTGACGCCATCGTATGGTGTACGAACGAACAGTATTAATGTCGAGCAAGGCATTGTTATTAATTAAAGTATTATTACTAACATTGACCCTCGCAAACGATCTATCATGTGACAGCTTTGATAAAAGCTAGGATAATACGGTAAGGCACGGTTATGAGCACAGCATACGACGATATTAAAACCCAACTACAAGGCTCAATGGTAGCCTTAGTAACGCCCATGCACCCTGACGGTAAGGTCGATTATAAACGTCTAGCAGACCTCATTGATTGGCAGATTGAGCAAGGCACACATTGCCTCGTCGCTGTCGGTACGACTGGTGAATCTGCAACCTTATCCATGCAAGAGCATAGCGAGGTTATACGCTATTTCGTCCAGCATGTTAAAGGCCGCGTGCCAGTGATTGCAGGAACAGGTGCCAATAATACTACTGAAGCCATTAAGCTTACCCAAGATGCCAAAGACGCTGGTGCAGACTGCGCGTTACTGGTAGCTCCTTACTATAATAAGCCGCCACAAGAAGGCCTATATCAGCATTACAAGACCATTGCCGAAGCAGTCGATATACCGCAAATGCTCTATAATGTACCGGGGCGCACAGTAGTCGATATTGCCCAAGAAACCGTTGAACGCTTAGCTGATATTGATAATATTGTGGCTATTAAAGATGCTACTGGTTCTGTTATTCGCGGTGAGCAATTGATTAAAGCCGTCGGCTCACGCCTAGTGGTGCTATCAGGCGATGATGGTACTGCACTTGAGCTAATGAAAATGGGCAGTAAAGGCAATATTTCGGTAACTGCGAATGTTGCCCCAAAAGCGATGAGCGAAACCTTTGCAGCAGCGCTACGTGGTGATTTTGCCGCCGCTAATGCTGCCCATGATGCCATCAAACACTTGCATCGCGACCTATTTATTGAGTCCAGCCCTATTCCCGCTAAGTATGCTCTAAATAAAATGGGCATGATAGATACGGGTATCCGCTTACCACTAGTATGGTTAGCTAAAGAACATCATGCGACCATCGACGACGCTTTAGTACGGGCAAACTTACTATAAGTATTAAGCGGGTTATTAGTTATAAACGCTCAGTAACTATTAACGCTTAGTAACTATGAATGCTCAATAAAACTTTCAAGTTTAAGAAAAAATGATCAGCTGGCCGCCTGAATGGGCGATGATTGCTCACTCTGAGAAACAATATAGAGATAATATGATTAAGACATCATTTACTACCCCAAAAACGTTTACTGTTATGCTGACCCTGATCTTGGGCAGTACTTTAGTCCTAAGTGGTTGTCAAACTGCAAAAGGCTTCATGGGTAAGCGAGATAATGGCAGCTTAGACTATCAACAAAGCGAAAAGCTGGCTCCACTGGAGCTACCAGCTGGGCAAGAAACGGCGCCATTCGTACCTTTATATCCGACCCCTAATGCGGGCGTAAATACGCTCGAGCTACAAAATGAGTCGGGTAAACAGTATCAATTGCCTAAGCCTGAGCGTGCCGTTGCGGTGAATACCGCTCCTTCTAAATAAACAAACGAACAAACCTCTATTCATACCGTTAGCGCTTTTTTATTGTCATTACTTATATCATTATAGCTATTGATATAATGGTTAGTACGGTAATATATAGCCCCTAACGGTAGCTGCGCGTTTTTACCACACAAGCTTGAACGAACAGGAACTCTCATGATGCAAAAACAACAACTGCTATATAAAGGTAAAGCCAAATCCGTCTATGAAACGGACGATAGTGACCTTCTTATTTTACACTTCCGTGATGATACTTCAGCTCTTGATGGCAAGCGTATCGAGCAGTTGGCACGTAAAGGCGAAGTCAATAACCGCTTTAATGCTTTTATCATGCAAAAGTTAGCCGATGCCGGTATTGAGACCCATTTTGAAAAGCAGCTGTCGAGCGACGAAGTACTAGTCAAACGGTTAGAGATGATTCCAGTTGAGTGTGTGGTACGTAACTTTGCTGCCGGTAGTTTAGTGCGTCGTTTAGGATTAGAAGAAGGGCAAGTATTGAATCCGCCCACCTATGAGTTATTTTATAAAGACGACGCGCTTGGTGATCCGATGGTTAATGATTCGCTAGCAGTGACCTTAGATTGGGCAACTGAGTCGCAACTGGCAAAAATGGAAGAGTTGACCTATCAAGTTAATGAAGTGCTGAAAAAGTTGTTTGATGCTGGTGATTTAATGCTAGTAGATTTCAAACTAGAATTTGGTGTCTTTCACGACCGTATCGTCTTAGGTGATGAATTTTCCCCAGATGGCTGCCGTATTTGGGACAAGAATAGCAAGAAAAAATTGGATAAAGATCGTTTCCGTCAGTCACTCGGTGATGTCATTGAAGGTTATGAAGAAGTGGCCAAACGTATTGGTGTGCCATTAAACTAAGTGTAAAACTGAGCTAAGTGTTTAATTAACTTTATTGCAGTAAAAAAACTGAGCCATGCGCTCAGTTTTTTTAGGTCTATTTCGATTCCCTTAGCATATTCAAAAACATATTCAAAAATATCGAGGGAATTAAAATGCGAGTGAATGCAGAATGGTTAGATCAAAGCGCAACGTACTAAGTGACAGATGACACAAACTAACACTTCAAAGCCCTGAGTATAGCCTTTATCATAGTGACATTGAGTGTCCCCTGAATTATTTATTGATAATAACAAAAGGAAAATACAGTGTCGCAGGTTCAGTCAACTACCGAACAAATATCCGGTCTTGGGAAAGAACAAAACACCGCCTTAAAAAACCTCACGATTATAGGCTACCTAGAAGGCACCTCTTTCTTATTGTTGCTCTGCATCGCCATGCCACTAAAATACATGATGGGCATCCCAGAAGGTGTGAAATATATCGGTATGGCACACGGTATATTGTTCATCGCCTATATCTTGATGCTTATGGTCGTAGTCAACAAAATAAAAATGCCACTCTGGGCCATGCCAGCAGGCGTACTCGGATCGTTCTTACCGTTTGGCCCGTTTATATTCGACCATTTGTTGAAAAAGAGCTTAAAGAAAAACGTTTAGAAAGCAGACTAAAACAAGCCCTACTGCGGATGATGCAAGCACACCCCACCAAGCAGACCCAATGATGAAGGAAAAACCACCACGTCATCTCCCTCTTGCCATGGCTGAAATTTGGTCATAGCTTGCAAAAAGAATGGGTGCTCCAACCAGTTTTGTAGCCATAGCTGCAGCTTCGGGTAAGGTAAGCTGTAAAAAACATCGCGATCCACATGGGCGAATTGGCGGATAAAAGGCATGATGCCAATATCGGCAATGGTTGCTCTATCTCCCAGTAAGTAAGGGTTTTTAGTCAGCAAATCCTCTAAAACCTGTAAAAATTCTTCACCCCGTTGCCGGTACTCTGTCTGGGTCATCGCAAAATGACGGTCGGCGTATTTATAGCGATCCAACCAATGTTTAAATTCTTTGTCGTTTTGCTCGATCAAAGCATCGGCCTGATGCAAAACCTTCGCATCCAATAACCCCTGCGGATCTTTCTGCTCAAGCGCCCATACTATAATCTCTCGGCTCTCTTCAATTACAGCACCATCCACAGTAGCGTCAAAAATCTGTAAAACAGGCACGGTACCTTTTGGGCTAATCGCTAGCATCTGGGCTGGTTTGTTTTTCAAAATTATCTCTCGCAGCTCTACCTGTAACTCGGCAAACAAGAGGCCGAGGCGGGCGCGCATGGCATAAGGACAGCGACGAAAAGAGTACAGGCGATGAAGTGAGGAAGTCATAGGTGTTTTTCGCAGTTGAATCGGGATCAGTCAGCTTAGAATCACTGATTCCAATGGTTATTTAATCTTATCCTTGATCTCTATTATGGAGCGCTTAAAAGCAATTTCGATCTCTTTCTGGGCTTAGTTGGCTTGAGATTCACGATTTTTAAAAATTCCAAACATGATTATCAATTGTCATGATAACCACTTAAGTTTGAAATGGAAGCTATTATTTTACTACTAACCACGTCCGATTAAAAAACGTTATCCAAGTTAAACCAGTGAGGTACGTCAAAAGGTAATTATATTCTCTTAAATTGAGTTCGGTTCCCTAGTGAAGACTTGAATCTTCGGCTGTAGACTAATGATATCGAGGTTTTGAATTATTGTGATAACTGTAGTGTACTTCATGGTGTACTGTTTGAGCGGCTCAAGATTATTTAAGTAAGATGGTATCTATACTAAAATATTTATCACCTGAAGTTATAATTATAGACACGTACTACCCCAATAGTAGCATCAGGATTATCTATCACTTCTTCGCCCCCAGCGAAAAAGAAGATCCCATCCATGAATTGCCCTTTATCATCCGCTAAATAGTGCGTATCTTCTGTATCATCCAAAACTAACTCATGGTTTATATCCGCAATACGGCTGCCAATTTTTATACCACCATCGAAGATTTCGCCTTGATAACCTTCACCAACTTGAATGAAGATAAGCGTACCCTGTTCAGAAAAACCAAGCTCTAGCGTAGGATTTTTAAAAAATATTGCGTATCCATTACCGTACGATGAATCCCATTTATATAGTTAGGACTTACGCAACCATCAACCCAGGCGAGCGCAACTGCTCGCAGAGGTAGTTATCAAGTAAGCCATGTTTTAACTGATATACCGTTTTCTTTGTTTGCTTAGCAATACGGGTCAAGCATATCCAAACCAATATAGAACAACAAATATGATTGCGTTGAATACGTGCTTTGCGACACTGATTAGACTCTATGCCTGTTAACTGTTTAATCTCTCTATGAAACTGCTCAATCTTCCAGCGTATGGCGCACACCTGTTGTACATCATCACGATTCGTTTGAGTGGTATCGTTGGTCACGACCCAATCCGTGCGGTGAGTACTCACCACGACCCGAAACAATTGCACTTTATAATCTTTAGGGAACTTATTTATCTTAATCAACTTGCCGTTATCTTGTTCTGCCTCTGTCCATTCTAAAGTACTTACTGCGCTATAAGCTCGTTGTCCTTTGGAGTCATCAACCAAACGGTTGCTCTTAAGCGGACAGTAAAATATTTTATCCAAACCATCAATGGTGAGCATGATGTCTTTGGTGGCATACCAGCTGTCCATAAGCACGGTTTTAAATAAAAGCTGCTTGTACTCAATACTGTGCTGTAGCATGTCCTTTAAATGGTCAAGCTTACTTTTACCATCAATCGCTTTGTCATAAATACGGTAATCAATAACCCAATACTGCTGGGTGTGCGGATTAACGTAGATGCAATTTACAAGACCAATGCCTTTAATTAGGCGTTTGGCATTACCACTGTACTGGCGGTTGACCAGTTCTATCTTGTGACTGTGGTCTTTGTCTAATACGGTGTCATCAAAGATCAGGTAACCATCAGCATGGGCGACAAGGTCTTGTTTGACTTGCTCCCAGACTAGTCGGGGTTTGAGCTTATCGCCTTTCAAGTAGCGATTGATACGGTCATGACTGATATTTTCAGGATGATGATCAGCATAATTAGTAATGGTGTAGTTTATTTGACTCACCATGAGATATTGGCAATAATCTAGTCGGGTTACTTTGGGCTTTTTCATGACTTTATGCTACTACGTTATTCTTGAGGTTAGCAATACCTATCGGGTTTTGCGTAAGTCCTAATAGTAAGACTCCTTCATTATTGTTTACTAAATCAACGTTCCATGGGACGTCATTACCATCTATAGTCTGATCGACATAAGGCAAAAAGCTGTCCAATTTTTCACCTAATGTGAACCCTGCTAAGGATTTACCAATCTCTGCTTTAGCATGTATATCCAAATGAGCCATTTATTTAATTAACCTTATATTGACTAATAAGCTTTGCAAGCCTGAAAATAGTATGAAATCGTGATCGATGCGCTATACAGGCACCGAACTGCTAGTGTTAGATACAACTTTAATGACTACGAAGTCGATAGCATGAACCATTATCATTAAGCTGTCTGACTAACATGTCCGAAGTTGGTTTCTACGATATTGTCAGCATAGATCAACGAGCCTTATGCAGTTGTCTCTGAGTCTTCAGAAATAGTAGATATTTCTGAAGTATTGCAGACCCTTATTCATAATCAATAGTCGCTTTTTAGTATGGCTGTTGTTCACAGTGATCCTAGCAAACGACTTGAAATATTGGTTAAAAATTTAGCCATTTGCTCCCAAGTGCCTGCTGGCTGCCAATTCATAAAGAAGCAAGGCCCAGCACCGTGAGGTATATAAAATACTGGCTGCTTTACGGTGGTTAATTGATGATTCATGAGCTTCACCCTTTTATTTTATTAAATAGTGTTAGGACCAACAGGCACAATTCCGTTAGGATTCAACGCTTTTATAGAGTAATAGCCTGCTTTGATATGTTTTATATTTACCGTCTCATCAATACCATCAAGCGCTAAGATTCGTAGCATATAAGCATGTAGAAAACTCATATCTTTGATCAAGTTACGGTTGCATTTGAATAGCCCATGATATGCGGCATCAAAGCGCACTAAAGTCACAAACAGGCGAATATCTGTTTCCGTCAGCTGTTCGCCAAACAGATAATGACGACCATCGCTCAGACGCGCCTCAAGCATATCTAGCGTGTCAAATACTTGCTGGTAGGCTTCTTCGTAAGCGACCTGTGTCGTCACAAATCCTGCTTTATACACCCCATTGTTTAAATTGTCGTATATGACCGAATTCAAAGCATCGATATCATCAGCCAGCTGTTTTGGGAATAAATTAACCTCATTTGGCACCAGCTCTGCAAAAGCCGTATTGAGCATACGCAAGATATCAGCGGACTCATTATTAACGATAGTATTGGTTTTTTTATCCCAAAGTACAGGTACAGTTGCTCGTCCAGTAAAGTCAGGATTTGCCTTGGTGTATAGTTGATGAGCAAATTTAGCACCATTAATAGGATCGCTGTCAGCATCTTCAAAGCCACCAAACTGCCAGCCTTGATTGCCAAGCTGCGGATTGACCACTGTGATATCAATCATATCTTGCAGACCTTTTAGTTCGCGTGCCATCAAAGTACGTGAAGCCCAAGGGCAAATCAGCGCCACATATAAATGATAGCGACCTTTTTCGGCTTTAAAACCACCAACGCCCGTCGGCCCTGCTTGTCCATCAGCAGTAATCCAATTTCGAAAGGACGAGGTCTGACGAATAAAACGTCCTTGCTCATCTTCTGCTTGTACCGGTTGCCAGTTTTCAGTCCAGTTGCCATTGATTAACATTGTCGCTTACTCCTATTAGTTACCTATTGATTTATTACATAGTTTATTAGATAGTCATTAAATTCTAATTTATAGTTAATAATTATTAGGCACGCCCTAGTTTTTCTGACAATGCCTTATCCATACTAAGATAACCACCGCCTTGTACTGCCAAAGCGAGCAAGGCGACCATCAAGATCAAGGCATACTCATAGCCACCATCAGCGGCAAATAATCCATTGCCAATATGAACAGAGAAGATAGCAACTAACATGGTGAATGCGGCTACCAGTGCAGCGGGTCGAGTGAGCAATCCTAGTACTAATGAAAGACCACCAAAGAATTCAGCCCCTCCTGCCAATATTGCCATTAATAAACCAGGTTCCATACCCATGCTACTCATCCATTGAGCAGTGCCTGCCAAGCCGTTACCACCGAACCAGCCAAATAACTTCTGACCACCATGAGCCGCCAAAATTAGACCAACGGGTACACGTAGAATCAGTGCAGCAGCGCCAGCTTTAGAGTGTAAAATTTTATTTATCATTAGGGTCTTCATTTACGATTACTCCATTATTTATTTTGAAAGTTGTTTAATCTCTTGGAATAATCCTACTTTACTATCAATACAATATGAGAGTAAGATAGATAATATTGAATTATTAACAACGTATCGTTGATAATAGCTTTGATGGTTAAATAAAAACAGGACAAAATATGGATAGAATCGATGCGATGCGTGCCTTTGTGGCAGTGGTGACCGAAGGCAGCTTTAGTAATGCGGCAAATACTTTGCAGCTGTCACCGCAACTGGTGAGCAAGTATGTCTCTAAGTTGGAGGAGCAGCTAAATATACGTCTGCTTAATCGCACCACTCGTAAGGTAAGCCTTACCGAAGCAGGTAATCATTACTTTGGTCATGCGCAGCAAATTCTATTGAGTATTGATGATATGGAGTCGCAACTAAGCGGCTTGCAACAGAACCCCAAAGGCGTGTTGCGCATAAGTGCGCCAGTATCTTTTGCCCTAAGGCATATGGCACAGTTAATCACTGATTTCCAAATGCGCTATCCATTGGTCACAGTCGATCTACAACTCAATGATCGTAAAGTCGATATTGTCGAGGAAGGGTTTGATGTCGCCTTGCGTATCGGGCAGCTCAAAGATTCATCACTTATTGCGAAGCAAGTCGCGCCCATTCGCGTAGTTCTGTGCGCGTCGCCTGAGTATATAAAGAATCATGGCATACTCGATAAGCCTGAAGACTTAGAACATCATCGCTATTTGCACTACAGCTATATGAACATGGACGCTAAGGAAGACATCTACCAATTACTAAAGGCGAAGGTTCTCAAGCAAGGTAGCGAGTTTCGTAGTAATAATGGTGACGTATTAGTGGCTGCAGCTATCGCAGGCGCAGGTTTGGTATTACAGCCGACTTTTATTATCAGTGAAGCCCTTAGTAGTGGCAAACTAGTAGTAGTGTTGCCCGAGCTTGAACCTAAACCTTTAGGCTTATATGCAGTCTACGCCCATAGAAAGCTACTACCGCATAAAGTACGATGTTTTATAGATTTCATGGAAGGCTATTATGGGTCGCTGCCCTATTGGGATGAGTGTATAGCCAAAAGCCAACCGTTCAGCACTAAGTAGCTGGCTTCTGCTAAGATGAATACAGTTTGCTCTTTTATTGCCAACATTTTATGCACAATGTTAAACATGCCCTAGTCTTTTAAATTATTTAAAGCTCTAATTAACTGGTTACACTAGGGTATACCTCAATGGAACTATCTATTTGCATTACTTAAACCTATTAATAGACCACTTAAAATAGACCACGTTAATGGAACTACTTATAACAGACTATCGAGCTTTGCGTATGTGCGTACTGTGCTAGACACTTAATGATAGTTTACTGCCTCGCGCTAGTTATCTACTGATTCCCTAACGTGTGAGTGTTGCCGTTCTGTGCAATCAGTTCTTCTTGTTTAAATTTTTTGAACATTAAGAATTGGCTGTAACAGTCTTCGAACGCAGCTTAAACACTGTCATCACGCCCTATTTTAGTTTTTATGCTAAATTATTAGATACTCAATAGTATAGAAAATAAGAATAAGGTCTAACTGATGTCATCTTCAAAAACGTCTACTCTTCAGCCTATTATATTAGAACCGTCATGGTTTGCCCGTCCAACTTGCGTGGTCGCTGCCGATTTGGTTGGCAAAGTCTTGTGTCGCCAACTGACGGATAGTGATGGCACGCAAAAAGTGCTGCGAATGCGTATCTCTGAAACTGAAGCTTATATCGGCGAAGATGATGGATCAGTTCAGGCGCATGTGGCAAAAGGAAAAGAAAAATCTGAAATCATGTATCTCGAAGGTGGAAGCTTTTATGTCTATTTGACTTATGGCATTCATCCTATGCTCAATTTGGTCAGTGGACCGATAGAATCGCCAGAATCGGTTCTTATACGTGCGGGTTTTTTGACGGCTGATAGTGATCGACTGATAGAGGAGCAACAGCCCAGCGCAGATAAGCAGCTGACTCATCCCAAACAGCTTGCTGGCCCCGGAAAGCTGACCAAGCGTTTGCAAATCGACCGCGATTTATATGGCAAGCCTATCAATCCAGAATCTAAGGTTTGGGTTGAAGATGACGGTTGCCTGCCACCAGTATCGCTACGCCCGCGTATCGGTATTGATTATGCTGGCGACGCTAAAAACTGGTTACTGCGTTATATATGGACCGATCATCCCTCCTTATCGAAGAAGTAGAGTATGGCTATTCATTCAACATCGATTACTCAAAAGTATTTTTTAAGTATTTCTTCTCAAAGCCTCCTCTAAAAGTCTTTTCAAAGTTGCGTTCTCAAAAAAAGTTGCGTTCTCAAAAAAATTTGCGTTGTTAAAATTAGATCATAAGGTGATGATATGTATAAGCTAACTGTTTTTATTCCTGAGCAAGCTCTTAACGAGGTAAAGTCCGCGCTGTTTGCAGCGGGCGCAGGGACAATTGGCAATTATGAACAGTGCTGCTGGCAGGTACAAGGAATGGGGCAGTTTATGCCGCTGGCAGGTAGCTCACCGCATATCGGCACACATGACAGTATTGAAACAGTCAGTGAGTGGCGCGTAGAAATGGTGGTTAATGAGGTAGCAATTCATAGTGTCATTACTGCGTTAAAGCGTGCTCATCCTTATGAAACGCCTGCTTATGATGTGATTAAGGTATTAAATTTTTAATGCATTAGCTTATACAAGCTTCTTGTAATAGCGTATTGCTTAGTATCGTTATGTTTTTAATGTTCCAGAATAAAAGTATAGGATAAAAAAAGTCAAATAAATCAAGGACTGATTTATTTGACTATAGGCGTCAACTCACAAATGACGCCAAAATCTTAGCTTAACATAGCAAAATCAGTCTCAGTCAAAATCAGTCTTTTTTAATCTTAATGACATTTAAGCTCGGATAGCTGTGTAATATTTTATAATCGTGAGAGCCACGTCTGGCTTCAATTTCAAGGACGCCACGATTATTTTTTAAAGAATTAGGTCTTTGAAACGGTAGCCCATAGACCTAATTTTATTGATAGCTCGCTGCTTAGTGGCAGGATAACGCGAGTCTCTTTTGATGGTGTCTCCAATATAGTGGATTCAAAATAAAAGAGTCACTTATATCAGCGTGCTACTGGTATAAATTTTTCTTGCGTGCTGTTCGCAAGCGGGACAGAGGCTGCAAAAAATTCAGCCCAGTAGCACTGTACCGTTTCCGAATTGGATTAACTATACTACCGATTTTTGTATCGGTTATCGTGTTTATATTTCCCGTTATCTTTATGTTTACCTTTGTTTTTATGTTTGTCTTTTTTGTGGTGGTCTTTGTTGCTTTGATACTTATCATCTTGCCAATCATTAGACCAGTCTCTCTTATTTGAGCTGATGAGTCTTAGACTAGGATAAGTGTATTTGAATTCATAAGCTTGATGGTTCTTTTTGGCATAAGCCGTAATTGCCCGATCACCACGATAGCTGTCAGATCTGATATCCATGACCCGATAGCCTTTACTACGTAGATCTTGACGCAGCTGTTGGCTTACGCGATTAAAACTATCGTTTCGATTATTATTATCGCCACGATACACGGGCTGATTGTCATAGCCTGGACCTACAACGGTACAACCAACAGTCGTGCCTAACAAGGTAACTGCGAGACCAGCGGATAGGGCAGTCTTTAGCGAAAAAAGATGTAAAATTTTCACGATGAAATCTCCAATAATAGATATTAAATCAATAGCGATGGGGTTGTCTTTAATCTCTAAAAATACAACGTGGGCTATAAAGGGTCTAATATAATAGCGAATTCAAAAGCTTCTATTTCACTTATACCTCACTAATCACCGTCGTATAAATTTGAAATATTTCCTTACATTATCTATAGTAAAGCATAAAACTTGATAGCATATGTAGTTTACGTTAATAACTTGTAATCAATGCAAACGCTCGTTTACTTATTGCGCGCTTTGAATAAGAAAAATTTGCTCATAGGCTTTCTATGGCTAAGACTCTAATGATAGTTTGTTATAGATAATAAAAGCTTGACTAGGTAGGCATAGCAACAAAGAAAAGGAGTAATCATGCTGTTTAAGCTTATTTTATTCTCGGGTTTTGCTGGTGCAACGGTATTTATTGGCGGACTGTTGGCCAATTTGTTTGACCACCACATCAAAGAGAGCCCCGTAAAATACGAGGTAATTCATACCTTAATGTCATTTGGGGCGGGTATTATCCTATCGGCACTAGCGTTAGTGTTAGTGCCTAAAGGCATGGAAGAATTGAGTGTTTGGGGAGTGATGGGCTCTTTCTTGCTGGGCGCGGTGTTGTTTATGGCTATTGATCGCCATCTGGCGAAGTCGGGTAGCCAACAAGCGACTTTACTAGCAATGATGATGGACTTTGTCCCTGAGTCTATCGCACTCGGCGCCGTATTTGCTATTGAGCCACAGATGGCATTATTACTGGCGGTATTTATAGGGTTACAGAATCTGCCGGAGTCATTTAACTCGTTTCGCGATTTGGTACAAAGTGGCTTTAGTGTCAACAAAACCTTATTTATTTTCTTTGGGCTCAGCTTCTTTGGTATTCTCTCAGCGCTTATCGGTCATTTCTTGTTGAGTCAGCATCCTAATCTCACTGCGCATCTGATGATATTTGCTAGTGGGGGAATATTATATTTACTCATTCAAGATATCATTCCTGATAGCAAGCTAGATAAGAATCATCTGACCTCATTGGGCGCGTCACTAGGATTTTTGATCGGTATCGTTGGTGAGATGTTGATTTGAAAGTAAATAAAAAAAAGTAAGGAATGAAGAGAAGTAAGAAGAAATGACTCATTATAAAGCGCTTGTAAGCATATGCTTACAAGCAAAGACGCTCACGCGACTTAACAACAGGGCAACAATTTGACACTATAGACGTACGGCATCAGGGAGTGTGACTCAAGGATTGAGTTTACCGTATTATGGATAATAATTCAGTTACTAGTATCAGGATGGTAATGGTAACTGAAGAAAGGACACATATCCCGTGCTGGTGGTAGATAATACCAATAGTAGTTGTACGTAATGGGTAGGATGCCCAGCTGTCACGACGCACTTAATATCTTGCAAGGATGCAGCGATTGAAGTGGTGATGGGTAACATGGATCGTTAACAATAAAGCCGCATAACAATTAATTGCTATGCGGCTTTATCGTGTCTAGACTTTATGAAAATCTAGATTCTACGACAATTCTGGTTGATATAAAAAGACCTTACATAGATGGCAACACAGTTTGCGCAGTGATACTTATTAGGGAATGCTCTATTCCTTTGATCGGAAGTTATTGATTTTGCTACTTATTTTTAGTTAATTGCTAAACGTTAAACAATAAAAAACCGCATAGCTATTTGTATCGCTCGATGCGGTTTTTTTGTTCAGATTAGTAACTTGTATAAAGTATTATCAATAGGTCAGTCATAAGTTAGTATTTGTTTTCGCGGCGCCAGTCATCTACTTCGCGCTCAGCATCATCTTTTGCATGACCATAACGCTCTTGAACACGACCAACTAGCTTGTCACGGTTACCTTCAATATGGGTAAGGTCATCATCAGTTAGATCTCCCCATTTTTGTTTTACTGAACCTTTCATTTGGTTCCATTCGCCTTTTAAGGTATGTTTGTTCATTATTATATTCCTTTTATTGGATTTATCATTTTTAGTAGTTTTTTAGGGGTGGTGTTTCAAAAAGTATGCTGGCATTAGACATAACCATAATTGATATAAAAGAACACCATATTGAACGTCTTAAAATGATTATCAAGTTTCTTAGAAAAAGCACAAGTCTTTCTAACTGCTCGCCTCAATCGGTGTCTTAAACGGCAATTATTACCTTCTATGCCAACAGTATATCTTTTACCAATCTGCTTAGGGTCTGCCTTGAAGGCGGTTTTAAAGCTATCCCAGTTGTCCATGCTGATTGAACCATAGCTCACCTTAAGTTTCTTAAGACGAGCTCGAAGCGCTCTGGCCGTGGCTAAATCACGTTTACCCCAAACATGGGCAACAATCTCACCAGTATCACGGTCATAGGCGTAGATTAACCATACCTTCTGCTTCTTGCAACGTACGTATGTCCAGAACTCATCAACTTCTAAACGCGAGTAGTAATGCTGCTTTGGTGAGATCTTATAGATCGATGAGCCTATGGTGCTTAGTATCTTGCCAATGCTGACAGAGGTGATAGTGGCAATGTCTCTAACACTACAGCCTCGTACTATCATCAGTCGTATCTTATGCTCTATTTTAGAGTGGCAACCCTGATAGGTAATGGCGTGGTCGCCAATGAATTGACGTTTACAGTCTTTGCATTGGTAGTTTTGCTTACCATAGCTTTTTATACCGTTTTTCTTTAGACTAGGACTGTGGCAGTCGGGGCAATTAATCTCTATTTGTGTCTTCATAACCTCAAATATAGCATCTTTGCTTTGACTGGCACCCCTCCTTTATTTACTCAGCATACTTTTTGATACACCACCGTTTTTTAATAGATACTCTTATGAACTACCCACTACCTAAGAGGTAGGGGTTTCTTGGGTAATACCCATACTTATTTGCGATGTTCTGCAATAGCGGTTAGGCAAGTTTACCGAGCTATCCCCCTCGCACCGAGGGTTCACATTATTGCTGTTTTTAAGCAATTCGGTGACAGACTAACGATGATGTTATTAGATTGCTCTAAAGGTCTGAAATGCTGTTCCTTAAGTAGAATTTAGCAACTAAGCGAGATTTTGTCAAGACGCATTCATCCCACTACCTTAGAGGTAGGGGACTTCTGCGCTAAAATGTTAATAGACCTCTTTCCAAACTAGGCTAACTCTAAGTTATAAATAGCAGCAATCAAATTAAACCGCAGCCCGAAACGCTTTCTTCGATTGCGATTGCGACAAGATAAAATTCTAAAACGTTTTAAGACACCGATAACAGGCTCATTAGTAATGCGTTCAGCCGCAAGCTTCCTATTTTCTCTCTTCTGTTCTTGCGTTAATGGATGCTTCTTACTGTTTTTTTGAGGGGATACGCTGTTGCTATGCTGTTTTTGGATACCTTGATAGCCTGAGTCTACTTTAATCGTTATGTCTTCGTTTATGGTTAGTTTTGAGTGACGAAAGAGGGTGAAATCATGACATCTACCGGTACTGAAATGAGTGCAGACAATACTTTTATCCGCTTTGTTAACCACTATCTGAGCCTTTAGGGTATGTCGTTTCTTTTTACCGGAGTAGCCTTGTTTTTGCTTTTTTTGGGACGCTCTATGGCCACTTCTGTGGCATCAATGAGTACGGTATCCATGTAAGGGTCTTGCCATAGGGCTTTTTTACTCGGTAATGCAAAGTCTGGATGTTTTATAAGCGCGTGCTCTACCCAGTGAATACTTTTACATACCGCACTTTCTGATATACCAAAGTCTTGAGCAATATGAAACTGGGTTCGGTATTCTCGGTAATAGGTGAGCGTTATGAGTAGTTTGTTTTCTACGCTGATACTACTGTGACGCCCGCCTTTTTTATGCTTAACTTGATAGCTCTGATGACATATTTGGATCATTTTATCGAAGGTGTCTTTGTTGACGCCTATGTACCGTTTGAAGTGGTGCGCTGGTTTGATAAGTTCGTTGTATGTCATGATGAGGGCGTCTGTTAGGTAATTTGTTGGTTGATTTAACATGTTTTCTGGTTTGGAAAGAGGTCTATTAAGTCAGTATCTCGCTATGGTCATTAATATCGTCACGGGTCGCTTGGATGAAGTTGGCGGTTTAATGTTCCCTAACCCGGCGGTCGACGTCGTTAATAATTCGGGCTCAGGCTATCTAGGTAAGCGGCTTAGCCGAGTAAGTAACTTGCCCGATTTCAATGGCGAGTATCCGGTAGTGGCTATGGCGGATGAGATGCTGGTAGAAGGTGAAGGGCAGTTGAAGGGATTCATCAGCGTCGCTGGCAACCCTGTATTAAGTACCCCCAATGGTGAAAAATTAGACAAAGCCTTTTCGCAGTTGGACTTTATGGCAGCGTTTGATTACTACGTTACTGAAACCAGTCGTCATGCCAATATAATTTTGCCGCCAGTATCCCCACTACAGCGCGATCATTATGACCTCACCTTTAATAATTTTGCCGTACATAATGTGGCGAAATATTCGAAGGCGTTGTTCAGTAAGAAAAAGAATGAAAGACACGATTGGCAAATTTACCTAGAGCTCGCGAAACGCTTGAACAAAAAAGTGCCTTTGGCAACCAAAGTCGAGCGTACGTTAGTCAAGGTGTTGGGGCCAAAATTCTTGCTCGATCAAGGTTTGAGACGTGGTCCTTATGAAGGCATGACGTTAAAGAAACTGAAAAAAATCATCACGGTATTGATCTAGGTCCTATGAAAGGTATGTTACCGCAAGCCTTAAAGCATAAAGATAAGAAGATTCATCTCAATGTTGATTTTTATCAAGTAGATTTAGACCGCGTGAAAGAAATGATGCAGCAATACGACGACAGTCAGATTCTACTTATTGGCCGTCGTCATGTGCGTAGTAATAGCTCATGGTTGCACAACAGCCATCGATTGGTAAAAGGCAAGTCACGCTGTACCTTGATGTTGCATCCTGAAACCGCTGAGCAGCATGGCATTGAGCAGGGTCAAAACGTGAAAGTCACCTCTCGAGTGGGCAGCGTTATTATTGCAGCAGAAGTCACCGATGAGCTCATGCCAGGGGTTGCCAGCATTCCGCATGGTTGGGGTCACGGTCGTAAAGGTGTTAAGCAAAAAATTGCCCAAGCGCATGCTGGCGTCAGCGTTAATGATCTGACGGACGATACCTTAATTGATCAGTTGAGTGGTAATGCGGCAGTAAATGGCGTACCGGTGCAATTAGAGGCAATCAAGATAGAAGCTGTTGAACTTGAGGCACTGGGTTAAGATTATTGATCTAGAGACTCATCAATCATCTTAACTGAAAAGGCGCTTACCTATAGTAAGCGCCTTTTTTATGTTTGTATTACCTTTGCTGTTGTACTGAAACTACTGTACTTTAGCTATGAGACTGACGCCGTTAAACTGGTATTTATTGAGCCTTTATACCAACGAAGTCAAAATCGACGGGTGGACTCTCGCCTTGTATCAATAAACTAATCGCTTTTGCTGATCCGCAAGCGTGCGTCCAACCAAGCGTTCCATGGCCAGTATTTAACCATAAGTTATCAAAGGTAGCATCTGTATTATGACTACCATGACGAACTTGACCGCAGTGCGCGCGCCCGATTAATGGCACATTCGATGGGGTCATAGGGCGTAGTCCTGCCCAGTATTCAACGGAATTAGCGATAATACCTTTGGGGAATAGCTGCTGTACGCGGTGAGTAATAGCTTCGCAGCGCGTCGGGTTTAACTCTAAATTATAGCCATTAAATTCTGCGGTTCCCGCCACCCGCAATTTATCACCTAGGCGCGACATGACCAGTTTATATTCATCATCAATAAGGCTAATAAACGGTGCTAAATGCGGCGCACGTGGATTGACCTTATAGGTAGCTGAGTAGCCCTTGGCAGGGAAGATAGGTAAATGAATATCCAAGGGTTTGACCAAGGGCACGCTATAGCTACCCAGTGCTAATACATGACTGTCTGCACTAAAGGTTTGGGCGTTTTCACCTTTTGGATGAATGGTAATACTATGTACATGCGGACGGGCAGAATGGGCGTCCGCATTGAGCGCTATAATCTCGGTATCGTACATAAACCGCACACCAGCTTTTACGCATCTTTCCGCCAGTCGTTGGGTAAATAAGTGCGCATTACCTGATTCATCGCGGCTGGTATAAGTCGCGCCAGTGAGCTTGTGAGCGATAGGGTAGAGTGCTGGTTCTAGACTGACCGCATTACTGATATCGATTAAGTGACGCTCGCAGCCCAATTCCTGCATGCGCTTAGTCGGTGCAATGGCGGCATTAAACTCAGTCTGGCTGGTATAAAAGTGCATAATACCGCGCGCTTGCTGTTCGTAATTAATACCAATATCAGCACGCAGCTGTTGCAAAGTATCTCGTGAATATAATCCGAGGTGCACCATTTGCACCAGATTAGCATCTGCTTTGTCCGCGCGGCATTCTTGCAAAAACTGCATAGCCCACTTGAGCTGTGCCTTATCTGCGCGCAGTCGATACAGTAGTGGCGCGTCCTTTTTAAACAGCCACTTGAGTGCTTTTAATGGGGTTGCGGGATTTGCCCAAGGCGTGGCATGTGATACCGATATCTGTCCGCCATTGGCAAATGACGTCTGCATTCCTGCTGCTGACTCGCGATCAATCACTGTCACGTTATAGCCAGCTTGCCGAAGATACCATGCGGTGGTCACGCCCACCACGCCTGCTCCGAGTACTGCAATATGTGTCATATCACTCTCTATAGTTAAGACAGCCAAGCTCATGTAACTCTACTACGGTGTCAAACTTGCTTGCTGTAATATGCGTACTATCTGCGCTCGATTTTTTTGTATCAGAATAATTTGGTTTCGACTAGATTCGGACGTTACTTAATGTTTGCCAACTATGTCCTACTTAAGGCGGGCAACATCGGCTTGTAGAGCTAGCGGTAATTCCATTATTGTTAAATCACTGTCAGCAAGATGGTCTGGACGAGCCACTACTAACGCCTCAAAACCCTGCTGGATATCTTGGCCGTTTGCTATCGCATTGACCACTTGAATCTTACCCAGTTTTTCACCTTCTGCTGGCACGTCGCTTGACCCTTGTACATGATGCAAAAATGCTTTGGGTGCCGATTTAAAATAAATACGGGCGATAACTTCTTGCCCTAAATAGCAGCCCTTGTCGTAATCCATACCGCCGCGTTGATGCAGACGCAACTCTTGCGGTTGAAACTCACCTTGGGTGGTGCTTGTTATCCAGTAATTACCCGTGGCGATACTACATTGCATCCACGCTTGATTATCCTCTGGCGTATTGTGGGTGTCTTTGTGGCTAAAGGTTGTCTCATCTGCCAGTACGCAAGGGTAAATCGGCGTCGGCGCGCTGGTTTCAAACTTCGAAAAGGCACCATATTTATTGAGATGCGCTTTTAAGGCGTCAGCACAATCGGCACTGATAACCACATCATAATGCTTCTCAGCTTGTTTTTTAATCCAAATACCAAACTCGATACGACCCTTTAGATTACCGATAGCGGCTGCCTGATAACTGAGGCCCAGTTTGGTCACATCACAAGTTAACTGGCCTTGTAAGAACTTTTCGGCGTCGTCGCCTTGGATAGTCAACTGTTGAAACTGCGGCATAGGAGATGGGTTCAAAGAATCATTCATAGTTTTTATCCTTATTATAAAAATTTAAGTAATCAAATTCGAGTACTGAAGTAAGTACTGAAGAGAGCTATTAAAAAACAGTCGTTAAATATAGGGTGTTCTAAATATATTACTTAAAGACAGAAAAATTAAGTATAGAAGTAGATAAGTTTAAAGAGAATACCACAAAAAACAGCCACATAAAAAACGGCAGGCTTAGAGTATAAGTTGGGCAAAGAGTAGCGTTTTCAAGCGAACCGATTGGTTAAAGATAGCGTCTTGCGGTACAATGTTGATTTAGTTTACTTTAAAATAATTGCTTTAAAACCGCCCCTGTTTTTACGGCTAACGAGGATATTATGAGCTTACCCACTTGCCCCGCATGTGATGAAAATTATACTTACGAAGATGGTGCGTTATTGGTATGTCCGATGTGCGCCCATGAATGGACAGCGGCTGAAACTGATACGGCAGAAGAGGGCGCTGAACAAGATAGCGTTATCCGTGATGCGGTCGGCAATGAGCTGCAAGATGGCGATGCGGTTACTGTGATTAAAGACCTAAAAGTGAAAGGCTCATCAACCATTATTAAAGTGGGTACCAAGGCAAAAAGTATCCGTCTATTGCCTGATGCATCCGATGGTCACGATATTGACTGTAAACTTGAAGGATTTGGCCCCATGAAGTTGAAGTCCTCAGTGGTTAAAAAGGCTTAATTGACCAAAATATTTCAAATAACGCCTTAAACACTCAGCGACAGTTTCGCTAAGTGGTATTAAGAAGCGTTAAGCGTTGACTAAATGCTTGTCAGATAACGGTCAGTCAATAATTTTACCGAATTTGCCCAGCCGTGAAGTAATTGAGCCTTTGGTACGTTGATGATATTCGACAAGTGTGACAATAGAATCGCCGTTATCAAAAGCATCTATAAGCTGCTGGTCTTCTTCGCTATTCCATGGCTTACCAGCATTGACAGGAAGATTGGACTTACGGATATCGGCTTTAATTTTACTTTCAAGCGCAGGAATGGCAGCTTGCAGGGCGCGTTGGATATCATCGTTCAGGCATAAGCTATTACTGGGTAATGGCTCATCAGATAGAGGATTGATGCCATCAATAAGTGCTTGAATAATATTTATTGCTTCTTGATGATTCATAAGCTTTGGAGTGGGCGTTTCTATAGAACTATTAGGTGCACTATTCATAATTTATTACTTCCATATCCGACAAAAGTTTATGGTCCGGCTTCACTATACTATAAACGCATTATTAAAAGGCACATCATTGTAGGTGCATTATTATAAATACATTATCGTAGCTACATTGCTTTAGCGAAAGTAAGTGTGTGGTGAGCTGGACTTATCTTCTGATAAAAATTGCTTTTAATAATGGCGACTATCTGAGATAGAGGTGTAGCTTTTCGTTATAAGCAATCGCATGGTATTGTGTTTTTTGCTGAGCAGCACTCAAGGCTGTCAAAGTAACATTTAAAAGAATTAATCTCTAAAAGAAGAAGTAGCTACAGTGAATTATTAAGATTAAATCCCAATAAAATAATAGAGAATACTTATGAGTACTAAAAACGAACAACTTTTCGCCCAAGCCCGCAAACATATTCCCGGTGGCGTGAACTCGCCAGTGCGTGCCTTTGCTGGAGTAGGCGGTACACCCGTATTTATGCACCGCGCTAACGGTAGCAAGATTTATGACACTGAAGACAATGCCTATATTGATTATATTGGCTCATGGGGCCCAATGATTTTAGGTCATGCGCACCCAAAAGTTATCGATGCGGTTAAAAAAGCCGCCGATGATGGACTTAGCTTTGGGACGCCAACACCGTTTGAGACTACGGTTGCCGATAAAATCTGCGACATCGTTCCTAGTGTTGAGATGATACGCATGACCAGTTCGGGCACGGAGGCGACTATGAGTGCGATTCGTCTGGCGCGCGGGTTTACTGAGCGTGACAATATCGTCAAATTCGAAGGCTGTTATCATGGTCATTCAGACAGCTTGCTAGTAAAAGCCGGCTCAGGAATGCTTGATATTGGCGAGCCGACTTCGAAAGGCGTGCCCGCTGATTTTGCTAAGCACACTATCACTTTGCCATATAACGACCCGCAAGCGATTAAAGACTGTTTTGAGAAATGGAGTGACACGATTGCTTGCGTCATCGTTGAGCCTATCGCGGGCAACATGAATATGGTGATTCCTGATCAAGCGTTTCATGATACCTTGCGCGAACAATGCACCGCGCACGGCGCAGTACTCGTCTTTGATGAAGTAATGACTGGCTTTCGAGTGGGACTTGGCGGCGCTCAAGCCTATTTCGGTGTTGAGCCTGACTTAACTTGTTTTGGCAAAATTATCGGCGCAGGTCTACCGGTAGGTGCCTTTGGCGGTAAGCGTGAGATTATGTCTTGCATCGCGCCACTCGGCGGCGTTTATCAAGCGGGCACCTTATCTGGCAATCCGCTGGCAATGCGTGCAGGTATTGCTATGTTTGAAGACCTAACAGTAGAGGGTTTTTATGATAATTTATCCGCTAAGGTGGACTATTTAATCGAGGGTATTCAAGCTGCCGCTGATAAACACGGCATTCATTTGCGCACCAATAAGCTTGGTGGTATGTTTGGCATGTTCTTTGTCAAAGACAGTAACACTGCCACTCCACTTAATTTTGATGATGTGACCGAATGTAATATGGACGCTTTTAACACTTTCTTCCATGGCATGCTAGATCGTGGTATTTATTTGGCACCATCCGCTTATGAAGCGGGCTTTATGTCCATTAAGCATAGCGATGAAGATTTGGATATTTCTATTAAAGCAGCTGATGAAATATTTGCAGAAATGGCAAAAGTATAATTTAATAGTTTTATGCAATAGCTCTAAGTTCTAAATCTTAAAATGACAACCAGCACGGATCACTGTGCTGGTTTTTTTGTGGTTAAATTTTGTTGATGTGAAAGGTTATGCTCAAAATAGGGTTAATTGCTTTAGTGAATGAAAATAGCCAAAAAATTGGGACGGACAGCTGTTTAGGAGCTTGCAAAATAGCCATTAAACCATGCTATGCTGAGGCCAACCAAAATTACTTAGCAAGGACGCTATCTTATGAACACTACGTCTGACAATAGCTCTTCTAATGCAAAAAACCCACCACAAAACCCACCCCCTTGGCTGGCTGCTTATGAGAAGTATGGGCTTGAGAATGACTTGGATATGTTAGACGGCAACGAAGTCCTTGCTGTTAATGACTAATTATTATTTATAGTGTTATTTATAGTGTTATTTAATACGTACCCATAATACGCACCTACAAATAACAGATAAGTGATTGTTATTTATTAGAATATTACTCATGTAAAATGTAGCAGACGCTATTGGTGAATACAAGCGCTAACAGAGCACTCAACGTTCGCTTTCTACTCCCCTGCTAGTTATTTTCGGAAGGCGCCTTAGTAAGAGTTTTGTCGTGCTTGCCAGTGTTTGGCATAAATGCTTTAATGACCAAACTTGCCTATGATGCGTCAGAATGGCGTAAATTGATAGTCGTACTACCTACATAGAGCACCACCTTTTATATGGTTAGACAATCCATCTAGCCCACATGGTAACTACTTTTCCTATGCTCAATAATTACCTTAAAAAACCGCCAATCGCCGATGACGAACTGCTGGCAGCCATTGATATTGGTTCTAACAGCTTTCATCTGGCTATTGCTCGCCTTGACCACGGTGAAGTAAGAAAAGTAGCTTCCATGTCCGAAAAAGTACAGTTAGCAGCAGGATTGGATGAAAATAATATTTTAGATGCCGCTGCTGAGCGCCGGGGTCTTGAGTGTCTGAGTCGTTTTGTTGCTCGCCTTGATTCAGTGCCGCCTGAACGTATTCGTATTGTTGCAACCAACGCGCTGCGCCAAGCTAAGAACGCTAACGACTTTATTAAACGTGCCAATGAGATTTTGCCCAAACCTATCGAAATCATCGCTGGACGCGAAGAAGCGCGATTGATTTATTTGGGTGTCTCCCATACCAATGCCAGTAGTGATAAGCGTTTGGTCATTGATATTGGTGGCGGCTCAACAGAATTTATTATTGGTAAAGGGTTTGATCCGCTATTGACCGAAAGCTTACAGATGGGCTGTGTTGCCTTCACTAAAAAGTTCTTTGCGGATGGTCAAATTACTGACAAAGCTTTTAATGATGCTATTGCGGCGGCCCGTAAAGAAATATTAGCTATTAATGGTCGCTACCAAAAGACCGGCTGGAATAGCGTGGTCGGCTCTAGTGGTACGATTAAAGCGGTACGGAACGCCCTAGTCTCAAAAGGCTGGTCCGATGATCAAGAGCGCGTGACTTATCAAGGGGTCAAAAAACTAGAAAAGTTATTAATTAAAATTGGTAATGTCGATGACATTGAGCTAACTGGTGTTAAAGAGCATCGCAAGGCCGTATTTCCAGCAGGGGTGGCCGTACTGCGCGCCGCTATGAAGGTACTTGGTGTGGAAACTATTACTTACTCTGATGGGGCGCTACGCGAAGGCGTCATGTATGACATGCTTGGGCGCTTTGCTAGTGAAGATGTACGTGACCGCAGTGTGTTGGCGCTAATTAAACGCTATTCTGTGGACAAAAAACAAGCCAGACAAGTGGTCAGAACTAGCCGTCATTTACTCAAGCAAGTCCAAAATGACTTACAGTTGACTGGCGATGATGCAGATGTATTGAGACGTGCTGCTTATTTGCATGAGATTGGACTTGCGATCAGTCACAGCAACTATCATCACCACAGTGCTTATCTACTTGAAAACCCAGATATTCCTGGTTTTTCACAAGTGGATCAAAAGCGTATGGCCCAATTGATGCTGAGCCATAGGCGCAAGCTAAAAGGCGATATGCTTGAGAAAACTTGTATCCTTGGTGGTAATCAACTGGTTTATTTGTGCTTGCTACTAAGACTTGCGGTCTTAGCTCATCATAGCCGTAGTGAATATGACCTGCCTCAGATGCAGCTGGTTGTCACAGACACCAATTTCTGGCAAATTACCGTTAGTACTGACGACAAGCATTATGCATTTTTATATTCCGATCTTTGCGATGAGATTGAACAGTTTGCCAAGTGGGGTGTTAAGCTGAGCGTCATTGAAGCCTAAGGTTATTAAAAAGTTAGGGTCTCAATAGCGCTATTGGTTGGTATTTTAATCAATATTTAGTTAAAAACTAACATTACAAAAGCGGTATGGTCAGTAATGCCATGGCATATTAACTGTGCTACTATAGCTTTTATTGAGTTTACAACTGTACTTTCATGATGCTTAAACGGGCAGCACAGTTGCTTACGATATTAACATTACGTTATGACCCTACTTTTCAGCTATACATGTAAATGTAACCACACTATATAATTATATCCGATAACAATAAAAAGGAAACGTCTATGAGCACCGTCTGGGATAGCGTTCAGCTTGCACGGCATGCCAAACGTCCATTATTTATGGACTATGTTAATCAGCTATTTACTGAGTTTGATGAGTTGCATGGCGACCGGGCTTTTGCTGATGATAAAGCGATTATTGGTGGTCTGGCACGCATAGATGGCATGCCAGTAGTGGTGGTCGGACAACATCGTGGCCGTAGTACTCGCGAGCGTATCGCCCATAACTTTGGCATGGCAAACCCTGAAGGCTACCGTAAGGTTATTCGCTTGGTAAAAATGGCTGAGCGCTTTAATATTCCGGTCATGACCTTTGTCGATACTCAAGGTGCTTATCCTGGTATCGGTGCTGAAGAGCGTGGACAGGCACAAGCAATTGCCGAAAGTATCGCAGTATTCTCAAGCCTTAAAGTACCCATTATTGTTACCATCATTGGTGAAGGTGGCTCAGGCGGCGCACTTGCTATCGGGGTTGGTGATAAAGTTAATATGCTGCAAAATAGCATTTATTCGGTCATCTCTCCTGAAGGCTGTGCGTCTATCTTATGGAAAACAGCCGAAAAAGCACAAGATGCCAGTGAAGCCTTAAAATTAAATGCCATTAATCTCTATCAAATGGGCTTGATTGACGCGATCATCGACGAAGGAGAGGGCGCCCATATCCATCCACAGCCAGTAATGAATTCACTTAAAGCGCTTTTAATTGAACAATTAGATGAGCTCCAAGGCATGGATGCATACGACCGTTGTGAACAACGTTATGAGAAGCTCAAGTCCTTTGACTCAGAAGTAATGTTGCCTTCCTAATGACTGAACACTAAGCTTATTTAATATTGAGCTTATCTAATATTAGATACTTAGATTAATGCTAAGATAATAACGTGTCATTTTATGGCACGTTTTTTTGTATATAAAATTAAATAGATAAGATTGATTATGACCAGCAGCGCAATCCTTCCACATCCTATTGAGCCATTATCTGAGTCGCCGATAGATGAAACTCTAGCAACGGCATTATTGAACAGCGTGGCTGAATCTTATGACCAGCTACACGGTCGCCGTATTTGGCTGGCATGTAGTGGTGGCCGTGATTCACTGGCATTAGCAGCGCTGTGTTTACAGCTATATCAGCAAGGTAAGCTGCCATTTTTGCCGCAGTTATTACATGTCGATCATGGCTTACAATCTGATAGCAGTAATTGGGCAATGCACGTTGCCAAATGGGCGCATACTCAGAAAATGCCTTGTCAGATTTTACACGCTCAGGTAAAAGGTAATGACGAGCAAGCAGCGCGGCAAGCACGTTATCAAGTCATGCTGTCCCATATCAATCAAGATGATGTTTTATTATTAGCCCATCATGCCGACGACCAAGCTGAGACTGTACTGATGCGCTTGATTCAAGGCGCAGGAGTAAACGGCTTGTCAGGTATGCAGCCGTGGCGAGTACAAACGCAAGGCGCACGCCGTAATATCTTATGGCGACCGTGGTTATCGATACGCCGTTCGAATATTAGTACCTATGCGAAGCAGCTAAAGCTACCCTATATTGACGATCCGACTAATGACAACGGTGATAACGTACGTAGCGGCATGCGCCGTGAAATCATGCCAGCATTAGCAGCTTATAATGCTAATGTGATTGATAATATTGCCCGTAGCGCGCAGCTGCTTACCGATGCTCAAGCAACCGTCAGCGCGCAAGCTGCTCAAGATTTGCAACAGACTGCTATTACAATATTACAATTGCCACCCGCGCAACGGGTGCTTAGCATTCCTGATTTGCACCTCCTACCACTCTACCGCCAGCGGCAATTGCTCCATTATTGGTTAGGGCAAGACGAGCCGCTACCGCCCTCTAAACAATTGATAGATGATGCGCTAAGCCTAACTCAGCGTAGCGATAATGACCATCAGACCCAATTAGATTGGCAAGGTCGCAAGCAACAGTACACCATTTGGCGTTATCGTGAGCAACTCTATCGTCTCAGCACTACCTGGCTGAAATGGCTTACTATACCGATTGCTGAACAAAGGCAAACATTAGCTACTGCTAGTTTTTATGAAATCGATTTTTCTAAAACTGGATTGTCTAAAGTCAGTTCCTCTAAAAGCAATTCGCCTCAAAAAATCCTAACGACAATCACCTTACGTACAAGTGAAAGTTTCATTTGGCAGTTACCGTTAACCTTCAATGGAATAGGGCAATTACTAAGTCGTTTAAACGGTTCATTGGTTAATGATAATTCATTAATAAATATAGCGAACTTGATAAGCAGCCAGGATGAGGTTGTGTTAAAGATCGAACCGTTAGGTCGTCAGCAGCGAGTACAAACCGCGCTTGCTACGCGACCACAAGCAGGCAAAAAACTATACCAAACGTTGAGCATTCCCTTGTGGCTACGTGATAGCTTGGTGGTTGTTAGTCTTGTTTCCACTAATGCAGAGGATGCTCAGTCAATTGAGTCGCCAATTGATCTACCAATATTGTTACTATCACCATTCGACAGCTGGGTGTTAGGGTTGGATAAAACAGCAGTAAATATGATAAATGATGATATCGATAAGGTTGTCAGTAGCCTTTTAAGCCTCAAAGACTCTATTAAACACCTCTAAAGATTTAAAACACCCCTTTTGACTCAGTGTTTAACTCAACCATCTAGCAGAGTTAAATGTTATTGTTGTCGTCACTAATTTATCAAACGGTCGCAGTGGCAGTATGGTAAACTAAATGTCACTTTAAATGCCGTTATATCACTTTGAAGACTTTCGAAAGTTACCGCAAAGTTGCCAATACGGGACTGTTATTAGGAGATTGAAATGTCAGTATTAGATAATAAGAAAATTACTTTTATCGGTGGCGGGAACATGGCGCAGGCCCTGATTAGCGGGCTTGTTAGCTGTGGTGTTAAGCCTGAACTAATTACGGTAGCCGATCCTAGCGAGGAGGTGCGTAAGCAGTCAACGGCGCTTAAACTGAATACCGTTGACCCTGTCTCCGATCCAAAAGCAGCGGTTATCAATGCTGACGTTATTGTGCTTGCAGTGAAGCCGCAAGTGATGAAAGCCGTGGTTAGTGCGTTTGCTGATGTCTTGGATGATCAGTTGGTAATTTCAGTAGCAGCAGGCTTATCAACCGATATTTTATCTAGTATGCTTGGCGGTTATCGCAATATCGTACGCGCTATGCCTAACACCCCAGCTATGATTCAAATGGGTGCCACAGGTCTATACGGTACTGATGATACTACTGAGAAACAAAAGCAGTTGGCAACAGCAGTAATGGAAGCTTCAGGTCTGGTCATGTGGGTAGATGATGAAGAGCATATGCATGCGGTGACGGCTGTTTCCGGTTCAGCACCGGCCTATGTCTTTTACTTTATCGAGTCAATGATAGATGGTGCGGTTGCCTTAGGGTTGGACAAAGAACAAGCCTCAGCGCTCGCTATGCAAACAGTCTTAGGCGCAGCAAAAATGGCCATGGGCAGTGATGATACGCCAGCTGAACTACGTCGCAAAGTCACGTCACCGAATGGTACCACTCAAGCGGCGATTGAATCAATGCAAGACAATGAGATCGGTCGCCAAATCGCTGAGGCAATGAAAGCCTGCTCTGACCGTAGCCAAGCACTTAGCGAAGAGATGAAAGATTAATTAACTTTAGGGCGTGTCATCATTTAACACAATTAACATCTAATGGGCTAAAAATGGCTATATTTCCGCCACTCTTTGAAAATTTATAGACAATATATTCATATTCTCTGCAAAATTTACTTTGATTGACGAAAATCTATCTCACTTTTATCCTCATTACTTAATTGATAACACGCCCTAGCTAGCTGTAGTAATAAGAATTTAATAATGGCCTCTGTTAATACGGGTATATTGAGTAGCGCTTCATGAACAATATGTTATTGCAAATTTTCGATTTGGTCACCACCTTCGCTATGCTGTTGGTGTTTATACGCTTTATGCTACAGTTTGCAGACATGGACGCCAGCGATCCCATGATTAGCCCTGCTTATAAAGCCACCCACATAGTGGATGTGTTCGGGCGTATCTTTCCGACCGTTGCCCAAGGGCGTATCAGCATTGCCGCGATTGTATTAATGCTTTTAATTCGGCTGATTGATATCTCTGGTAAGGCAGCGTTAACTCATAAAGGTATCGCGCCTGTTCCCTTATTTTTCACTGGCTCAGTCAGTTTGGTTCTAGACTTTTTGCGTATGTGTCGCTACTTGGTAATTGGCTCTATTATCGTCAGCTGGATTGTGGTTTTCACCCAATCATCGCATCCCATTATTGGTATTATTATGCGTTTAGCGGAGCCAATCTTAGCCCCGTTCCGCCGTATTACGCCAAACCTTGGCATGCTTGATTTGTCACCTATGGTTGCCTTTTTTGCTTTTTACTTACTAGAAATTATGATCGGTGCGTTGGCCTCAAACTTTATGCCAATGTTAGGTTAAACAGCTAGGTTAAATAATATTTTACCGTATAAAAAAACGCTCTATATTAATGGAGCGCTTTTTTATGCTTATTTTTCCGCTAGCCAATGACTTTTATACGCTGTGTTTTGAAAGCAAAACAACAATAGCCTTTAAAAATGTACAAAACGATTCGGTATTAACTGTGCATTAGCATCATCAGGATGAGGCGCGTCAGCCGCAGTCAAGGTCTGAGTAATCCAATGATCCGCTGCGATGACGGCTGATATCAATGCATCGCCCAGCGCTAAGCGTCCAGCGATAAAGCTGGCGAGTGAGCAGCCAGAGCCGTGAAATTCGCCGTTTAAGCGTGGTAGGGTACTTTGATGTACCATCTTACCTTGCACATACAGATACTGCTCGATATCACCGCTATCAAAGTCATGCGAGGTTTTAACCAACACCGCATGCGCTCCTTGTTCACATAACTTCTGCGCCCCAATATGTAAATCTTGCTCACCACTTAATGCGCGGAGTTCGTGAGTATTGGGCGTAATTAAAGTGGCATAGGGCAATAATTTTCTAAATGCAGCAACTAGCGTTTGCTCATCGCCTAAGCTGCCGCCACTATTAGCAACCAACACCGGATCAAGTACGAAAGGTGTGCCTTCAGCGATAACCTGCTTAGCGAATAAGCGGGTTAGCATGGCAATATTATCCGTCGTACCTAACATACCCGACTTGATGACGCGAACGGGTAAATCATCTAGCACGGTCGTGGCTTGGGCTTCTACCAATGCGGTCGCACACGCTTCAAAGCCAAACACCTGCTGCGAGCTTTGCACGGTGATAGCAGTACAAGCAACTGCGGTATGAGCACCTGCTTGTCCGATCGCTTCAATATCTGCTTGTAGCCCAGCACCGCCTGACGGGTCTAATCCTGAAAAGCACAATACGACTGGTCGCATAAGGTCTCCTATTTATATTTTATTAGGGTTGTTTAGGGCGTGTTGTCAATTAACACTTGTACTTCTTCTATACTCTTAAAATAGCCAAATTTTCGCTAAGTGGTATTAAAATTCTTAACGATAGGCTCATATTCATTACGAGCTTTTCTTGGTCTAGCATTAACTTATCGTATTTTAAGCCTTACCATTTAACAGATAACACGCTCTGGGTTAATCATTGCCAGTTACTATAGCCATCCTCGGCAAGAAAAGCCACAGCAATAGGGAAGGGTTTATTGTTCTTTTGACCCAAAGCCGTCAAAGATAAGGTAAATAATTTAGGAATTAACGCATATTAGTGTATCAAAACGATTGATATCTACAATTAACTCAAAAGAGTCATGAAAATTGCGTATAAGGCTTGCAATTCGTTTTGGCTTTGTTATAATAATCGCCCACGACATAAGACGTATCTTTTGCAAAGATACTTATTTCTAGAGCTTAAATCTTTTTAGAGATTAAGTTTTAAAAATTAAAAAGTCTGACATCGTTTGGTGAAGTGGGTGAGTGGCTGAAACCAGTTCCCTGCTAAGGAACCATACGTTCTGCGTATCGAGGGTTCGAATCCCTCCTTCACCTCCATTATATTTAGTTATTAATAGATTTATAATGTAGCAAACTAAAATCAGTGATGATTTAACCCTTAAAATAGGAACAATGCTGTTTTAATTGTTAAAAGACATTGACACTAGCTGTATTATCTATATAATAGCCAACCTAATTTGCTGTAAAGTTTTTAACTTCGCAGTAGATGATGTGCAATACGCGCCTGTAGCTCAGTTGGATAGAGCACTTGGCTACGAACTAAGGGGTCGGGAGTTCGAATCTCTCCAGGCGCACCATTTGCATACTAAATTATAGAGCAACACTTATATACTAAATCAATCGCCTGTCTTATGACATTTCGGCGGTTTTTTTATGTCTGTCGCTTTTGTACTAGTGGTCTAAAAGCCGGTCAGGATAATATACGATAACTGGCTTAATTACGGTACAATAGCGCTATTATTCTCTGCTTGCTACGAGCTCGTACCATGTCAAAAAGTATGTCGAAAGGGGCTATTAAGTCTAAAAACCAGCGAAAAATGCGACCACAACGCACGCCAGAAGTGGAAGAACCTACCATTGCCAAACCAATGGAGCGGGTTGTTGCTATTGTTTACGATGGGATGTTGATATTGGCGTTGTTATTCTTGGTAGGGACAGTGCTAACAGTCATTGGCACGCTGCTGACCATGCAAGCTGGAACCCAGTCAGCAGAGGCGCAGTCGTTACCGACTTGGTATCAGAACTTTATCATGACCCCCTCATTTGTGCTGACGCTAGTAGGCTTCTATGGTTTGTTTTGGCGTCGCGGTGGTCAGACGCTAGGGATGCAAACGTGGCGGCTAAAAACGGTCAATAATGCCGGTCATCTGCTGACATGGGGTCAGTCCTTTAAGCGTATATTAGCGGCCTGTTTGATCCCTTTGTTATGCGGAATTATTGGCAGCTTAATTGATGGCTCGCGTGCTGTTTTGTTGGCCAGTATTTTTTTAGGATGGATATTTAATTACGTATTTTGCCTCTTTAACCGTCGCGGTTTGGCAGTGCAAGATATGCTATCGAATACTATTACCTTGAAGATGCCAAAAGTACAGCATGAAGGCTTATGGAGTGGCTTTAAGAACCGTAAGAAAAATAAAACTTAACTGACGGTTCTTAAGTAATAGTCTTTATACGACCATGTTTGCCTGACCCTACTTACATACTAACCGTTCGGATAAGTAAAAAGGAATAACCGACAAAGAACAGTACTAAGGTGACACCAGAGGCACGACCGAATTTACGCTTAGTTTTGTAGGAAAATATACACATTGCAAACAATAACAGAGTCAAAATTCCCATAGCCAATACATCGCGCGATAAGATGATGGCGTTAGGGGCAATAGGCGCGATAAGTGCTGCCAGTCCTACTACTGCTAAGGTATTGAAAATATTAGATCCGATAATATTGCCCAAAGCCATATCATGCTCGCCTTTGCGCGCGGCTGATATACTGGCTACCAATTCAGGTAATGAGGTACCGATGGCAACAATAGTTAAACCAATAATCAGCTCACTTAAACCCCAAAATGTAGCCAACTCGACCGCGCCCCAAACGATAGCTCGCGAGCTCAATATCAGCACTGATAGCCCAAGAAACAAGCTACCTAGGCCACGCGCCATGCTGTGTTCAGAATCTACAATTTCTTCTATAGTATCATCTTCATGCTCATGATTGCCCTCACGTAGGCTTAGCACAATTTGAAGACCTAAGACCATTACTAGCAATACTATGAGCATAATACCGTCAGTATTGCTCAATACCCCGTCGCTTAGCTGCCATGCTGCCACTGCCGTTACTAACAATAGTAAAGGCATATCACGCTTAATGATACTTTTGCGAATGATGATTGGACTTATCAACACGGTTGCCCCCAATACTAAGGCAATATTGATAATGTTGGAACCATAAGCATTACCCAATGCCAGCTCTGGGCTACCTTCTAGTGCTGCTAATACGGACACCACCATCTCAGGTGCTGATGTACCTAGCCCTAAAATGACTACCCCAATCAAAAAACTTGGAACGTTTAGCTTATTTGCTAAAGCTACTGCACCATCAATGAAGACATCAGCGCTCCAGACCAAAATTACAAGACCTATTACTACTGCAATAACTGCCAACCACATCAGTATGTTTCCTTGTCTATTAAAAAATAATTGACCTTATCAAAAGGCAAAAAAAAGCTGAATCACAATTTGAATTCAGCTTTTATATTAGCATAATTTTTTAATAGTACGATAAAAATAACTTAAATAATAGATCCTGACGTTTAGTTTTTCTAATCAATATTTAAGACATTATAAACTTAAAAAATCTTAAATACAGTACAAAATAAAAACGCTCAGTTATCGTGAAATAAATATTTAAGCGACTTGTACCGGAATAATATTAGCCGTGTCTTTGACCGTATTGTCTTCATTGCAATAGACCAGCTTTGGCTGGTAAGTATCTGCTTCAACTTCATCAAAATGAGCGTAGGCACAAATGATAACAATGTCACCTAAGTCGGCCATATGAGCGGCAGCACCGTTCAAAGAGATGATGCCAGAGCCGGCTTCAGCACGGATAGCGTAGGTACGAAAGCGTTTGCCATTGGTGACATTATAGATGTCGATGGACTCGTTTTCGCGCAGACCAGCGAGGTCTAATAAATCGCCGTCGATGCCGCACGAGCCTTCATAATGGAGCTCAGCATGCGTGACGCGGGCACGGTGCAATTTGCATTTAAGCATATTAAGTAGCATAGATTGCTTCCTTAGCGTGACAAAAGTAATAGGTTAATGGGGGCGCTTGCCGCCAAATTAAAGGGTAAGGAACCTGTTCAGCACGCAAAATTGAGCACGGTGCCCAAATTTGAGATAGCAGCTAGTGCTGCTAACTCAGGAATTAAAGCGAATATTTAAGCATGGCCATAAAATATGGTTTATACCGACGTATATCAAAATATCCGCTTGTTTAAAAGAAAGTATAATACCTTGTCAATCCGGTAGTTTAAAGCCATTAATTTGCGTACGTGCGCGTTCAATATCACCCTCTAATAATAGTGGTAGCGACTCAAAGGTCGCAGTAAGCGCACTATCAATAGCGATTTGTTCATCAGGCGAGGCTTTAGAGAGCACATGACCAGTGACTTTAGATTTATGACCTGGATGACCAATGCCCACACGTAAACGGTGAAAGTCACTGCCAATATGTGGGGTGATATCACGCAGACCATTGTGACCACCATGTCCGCCACCTGTTTTTAGCTTGATACTACCTGCTGGAATATCCAGCTCGTCATGAGCAATGAGTAATTGGTCATTATCAATATTATAAAAATTGACCATGGGCACTACTGACTCACCAGATTTATTCATAAAGGTCAGAGGCAGTAATAGTCGCACATCATGACCATGAATCTGTCCGCGTCCGGTTACCCCATGAAACTTTTTGTCAGGGCTCAGCTCGATATTGAACTGATGCGCTAAATGCTGCACGAACCAAAATCCAGCATTATGGCGCGTAAACATATACTGCTGACCAGGATTGCCAAGACCGACGATAAGCTTTAGGGACATGACTGTACTCTGCTTCAATTTAATAAATAATGGAATGAAACTTGCCGCATATAATCCACAAGCGGCACTTACAAAAACAGCAGGAGACATTTATCCCCTGCTGTTTTTTTAATATAAGTACAAATTAATGTACTTATTATTCGCCGTCTTGGTCTGCGTCATCAGCAGTAGCTTTGTCGCTTTGCTCAGTAGCAGGAACTTCGTCAGCGTCAGTTTCAGCGTCTTCGTCAACTTCTTCAACCGTTGGTGGCCGCATGTTAACAATAGTACGATCATGACCGTCTTCTAGCTCAAGCTCATTAATAACGACGCCTTCAGGTAAATCGATATCTGATAGACGGAATAGATCACCAATTTCCATAGTAGATACATCTAATTGTAAGTACTCAGGTAATAATGAGGGTATGCAAGAGATTTCGATATCTGATACCAGCGTAGATAGTACGCCGCCTTTTTCAGTACCTGGTGCCTCTTCTCTACCCACAAAATGCATAGGAACATTCATGCTGATTTTTTGACCTTTTACAATGCGCTGAAAGTCAGCATGCATTGGAAAGCCTTTAGCAGGATGGCGCTGTAGGTCTTTGATAACGACTTGATGTGCTTCGCCATCAACCGTAATGGTCAAAATGTGCGAGAAGAAGGCTTCGAATTCAAGCGCTTTTACCAATTCGTTAAGTTTGATAGAGATAGCTTTCGGTTCTGCGTTACCACCATAAATAATAGCAGGAACAAGATTCTGCTTGCGTAGGCGGCGGCTCGCACCTTTACCTTGCTGGTCTGCAGAACGATTAACCGTATATAGTTCAAAATGATTAGTGCTCATGGGTATAATCCTGTAAAAAGAGTGATGAAGTGTCTGGTTATAAAAAAGTGGATTTGCGACCGATCCACTAATAGGTGATGATAGCCATCAGTCATGGTTACCAACGATAAAAACCAGTAACGACGACCTAGTGCTATTTGCTACCGCCCGTCGTTTAGCTTAATAATAACTATCATTATAGCTGTCGTCGTGTAGCGTGCTCAGCACTTTTTTTGATGCTGTCCTGCTCATATAGAACAAATGATCAGCACAGGCGCGCATTATACGTGGTTTTGGTGCAATAATAAAGGCTTACAGATAATACTTAGCGCCAAGATTTTCATCTTGACGCCAGTTTTTTATAAACAATTTTGTTGTTTAAGCAGTCCAATAGCAAACCAGCAATTATGATTTAAACCTCTAGGCATCAAACATGGCACTAATAGATTCTTCATTATTAATGCGGCGTAAGCTCTCAGCTAGCATTGGGGCGATAGATATTTGCCGAATTTTGCTACAAGCTTTTGCCGCAGCAGATAACGGAATAGTATCGGTAACAACAATCTCATCTAGTGCTGATTCGCTAATATTTTTGAGCGCATTACCGGATAAAACAGGATGAGTAATGTAGGCCAGCACGCGGCGTGCCCCACTGTCCTTTAACGCTTGTGCGGCTTTACATAAGGTGCCAGCGGTATCGACCATATCATCAACAATCACGCAATCGCGGTCACGAACATCACCGATAATATTCATTACTTGTGATTCATTGGCACGCGCCCGGCGTTTATCAATAATAGCTAAGTCGGTATCGCCTAATTGCTTGGCCATTGCGCGCGCACGCACCACACCGCCAACGTCAGGTGAGACCACCATAATGTTGTCATAATCTTGTTTTTTGAGATCATTAAGCAGGACAGGAGTCGCATAGATGTTATCAACGGGAATATCAAAGAAGCCTTGAATCTGATCAGAATGCAAATCAACCGTCATGACCCGATCAATGCTGACGATATTAAGCATATCAGCAACGACTTTGGCAGAGATAGGTACACGAGCTGAGCGCGGGCGACGATCTTGACGGGCATAACCGAAATAAGGCATCACAGCAGTGATACGCCCGGCACTTGAGCGCCGCAAGGCGTCAGCCATCATCATGATTTCCATCAAATTGTCATTGGTTGGCGCACAGGTAGGCTGCATGATAAACACGTCTTTACCGCGTACGTGTTCCTTGATTTCTATAGCGATTTCGCCATCAGAAAAACGAGTGATGTCAGCTTTACCAAGAGGAATGTGGAGGTGGTCGGCTACGGTTTTCGCTAGTTCTGGGTGGGCATTACCCGTAAAAATCGCCAAATAAGGCATGACAGAAGTCCTATTGAGTGACTCAAGCAGCGACCGCTAAGCAGTGTCAAACTGCTCAAATTAAGAAAAGTGTGGTGAACATGACTCTAGAAAATGGTAGGGGTAGCTGGACTCGAACCAACGGTGTCAGGATCAAAACCTGATGCCTTACCAACTTGGCTATACCCCTGTAATATGTAAGCTGTGCACTACCGATGTCTAATATTAAACAAATTTCTAATAAAAAATATTAGAATGGCTGAGCTGCCTTTTAAGTCGTTTAGAAAACGGTTAAACCGTTTAAAAACAACATTTCCTAACGGTGTTCGTTGCGAACTATACCGAAACTGGGAAGGTATTGTCAATTGCTATAAAATAAGTAGCTATTTATGCTAGCACCTATTATAAGTATGAATCAAGCAATACAAACTAAAAATATGGTAGGGGTAGCTGGACTCGAACCAACGGTGTCAGGATCAAAACCTGATGCCTTACCAACTTGGCTATACCCCTATATTCGCGACCTATTATAAATAAATATTTCGATATTGCAAGACATTTGCGCCTTTTTCTAGTTTTATATTCATAATCGGCCAATACCAGCGCTATTCTAGCAAATTAATGACACTAAGCCTACCGTTGTTAATGATTTATATTTATATTACCCTCGTAAATTATTTACCAAATAAGCGGGGCAAGGTGCACCAGCTATCCAGCTTGTTAACATTTGAATATCGTCAGTAACTCCAGGATCTAATGGCAAAAATACCGCGCTACCTGAGCCGGTCATCCGTGCGATTCCTAACGCTTGCGGCTCTAATTCTCGTAAATACTGTAATGCTCGGCTCACTGCTGGCGCCAGACTCTCGACCACTGGGGTAAAAACGTTATGATAAGGGGCATTAAGCGCTTGAATATAACACGCTGATTGCTCACTGATAGTCGTAGCGGTAAGCGTCTTAATATCTCGGCGCAGCTTGGGATGGGCGAATAGCTGCGCGGTATTGACATGAGCGTTTGGGGTCAGTAATAAATACTGCTGATTGGGCAATTCTATCGGCGTGAGCTGCTCACCAATGCCCATTGCAATGGCATCTTGTCCAAAGATAAATATCGGCACATCAGCACCCAGCGTTGCTCCAATATCACACAGTTGCTTGTTAGTAAATTCTAGTTGCCAAAGCTCATTAAGCACTAGTAAAGTAATGGCCGCATTAGAGGAACCACCGCCTAGTCCTGCGCCCATCGGCAGGTGTTTATCTAAGGTGATGCTGACGTGCGGTAGCTGAATGGGTAGTCGCCCCAATTGTAGGGCGTAAGCTAATAATGCGCGTGCTGCCTTTATAATTAAGTTATCCGCTAAGCTATCAGTAATGGTCTCAGCACCAGTGAGTGACACCAGTTGATTGCATAGCTTATTTGGCAGCTTATTTGGCAGCTTATTCGACAGTGCGGCTGCTTGCTGATAGGCAGCAGTGCTTAGGTCAGGTACATTTCGTTCGGGTAAATTGGAGTCTTCTGATAGATGCGTCACGCTGGCATTAAAGTCGGTATCAACGTCTTTATCAATATTAATGTCAGTCGTCGATAATGACAGCAAATCCGCTGGCAAAAAGTGTAGATAATCACCCCAGTCAAGCAGGCGAAAAACGGTTTGCAAGTTATGATAACCATCGGCGCGCCTGCCTGTAATATGCAAAAACAGATTGATCTTCGCAGGCGATAGTCGTGTAACTGGGGCGTGAGAGATAGCCATGTTTTTAATCATAAACAGCATTCTCAGTCATAAACAGCGGTCTTTATAAGTGATAATAAAATTTACTGTAGATTATTTATTTTGGTGGTCGATAGTCATAACGACTTTATGACCTTGCTGCTGTAAAGCGCTAATCTTATTCGGCAGCTTATCGTTGCCTTTATAAGTAAAGCTTGCTGTCCAGGGGCCGTTGACTGAGCTGATAAGTCGACCTTGAGCATCAGTTTGCGGTGTGATGTCTGAAGGTGCGGGACGCCCAGAAATCCAATAGGGCATTTGCGAGATCGGCGCTTGCCAGCCAGTGGCTTTTTGTAGCAAGGTTTCAGGATTGTCTGCCGTCAAGGTGCCGGTCTTTTCGCTCACTAAAGTGGCCGTCCGACCGTCATACTCGATATTGGTCTTGCCAATCCCTAACGCGCCAATCAGCTCAATAGCGAGGCGGTCATTTTGCTGACCCCATGCATAAAAGGCACTGCCACCTTGGGTACCTGTATTCGCTGCGTTATTAGGCATAGTCACGCCGATTTTACCGGTGATGTTAAAATTAGCTAATTTTTGTGGTTGTACGATAGGAGCGGATTTAGTAGTGGCATTCGCGCCTTGTAAAGACTGACAGCCTGAGGTGATTGCCAGCGCTGCTGTTAGGGCAGTAAATGTAGCTAACTTAGCGGATTTATGACGGGTTGTTTGTAGAGACGACATGGTGTTTCCTCAAAATTTACAAGCTTAAAAATATTTAATTTTAAGCGGTTAGCTTAAACCTTGTTTGTTACTCTGTTATGAACTTTTGTTTTCTTATTACAAGTACCCTGTACAGTCGGCTCATTTTAATGGGTCAATCCAAAATAAAAACAGCCCACAACTTTTATAGTGATTTTTTACAGCATAATTAACGCTGTTATCCGCGAGCAGTCATGATGGCTGGTTTATCTTTAATCAATCACACCTGAGGTCCTCTTAAACCGTAGTTAATTATTAATAAAGTTGTGTGTGGTCATTGATATTGTGCTGCCCGAATGAGAAGCGCTGCTGAAGATCCGCTAACAAGGCGTCGACCTTATCATTATTCCCTAAGCCTTGATAAGCACGCAATAACAACACACCCGAGCGCAAGCTGGGAAACACATCGTAAGGCGTTTGCAAATAGTTAATAACTTGAGCGTAATTGTCATTGGCTAAAGCATTACTAGCAAGCACATTTAACGCTTGCAGATGCAAGTCATTGTCGTAACGCGGGTCGTCGTAGCGAATCTGAATGATAGCGGTTGCCAGCGCTAAACCTTGCTCAGAGCTGCCATCATTCGAGAGCAGCAGTTGCGCGTAGCTGAGCTGATAGGATAAGTTGCTGGGCGCTAACGCTTGTAAATGATTGAGTAAGGTACGCTTGATTACATAGTCATTACGATCGTCAAGCAGTTGGGCGCGGGCAAAAAGTAAAGCTTCATCGTCAGGATATTTACGGCTGGCGCGAGTTAATAATTGTAGCGCCTCATCGGTCTCCTCTTGCTGCCATAAGATATCAGCTTCTAAAACATAAGTTTCAGGGGCAAATACTTCAAATTGTTGGCGCAGTTTTTGTAGGGTGGCGATTGCGGCATCGACGTTATTATTAAGTAGCTCAAAGGCAACAACTTTTTTACGCGCCGCCAGCACTAAGTCCTCTTGCATGACGCCGTTTAAGTAGTATTTGGCCTGCTCAAAGCGCTGCTGACGCTCAGCACTGATGCCAAGATAATAATAGGCTTGGTCAAGGTAAGCTGAATTTTTTGCTAACATATTAAGCAGTTGATCAGCGCTATGATATTCTTCAACATCCAGGCTGACCAGCGCTGCTAATAAAGTAATCTCAGCATCATCAGTAAAGCGATTATGTGCATCAAGTAACAGCTGCCACGCTTTTTGACTTTGCTTCAAATCAAGCAGGTAGCGTATCTCGTACAGGTATAGGCTTTTGCTGTCAGGATTACGCAGCCTTGATTGGTTGACATAATTAATCACCGTTGCGTCTGGTTCTATTTTGCGTAAAATGTCAGATTTTAGGGTGATAAACGGTACATAATCAGGCTGGCGCGCTAAAGCACGATTAATATGAATAAGCGCCAACTGTGGTTCATTAAACTGGTAGAGCAACCCTGCTTTTAATACTGACAATGAGGCATTTTGCTCACTATCAAGGGGTTGTAAAGCGGCAAGCAGTTCGCGTTTGTCATTGTCAGTATTGGGATAGATGCCGATAAGAATTTCGCTCAAATCTGCACGGGGATCGTAGCGTAAAATACGGTTTAAGGTCTCACTAGCTAACGTATAGTCGTGCGCTCTTAGGGCTAAATGGGCCACATAAAACCAAGCGGGTACGTGATCGGGGTTTTGGTCTTGCCAGGTTTTGGCAAACTGGAGCGAAGAGCCAATATTCTCGCTACGCAAAGATAAGCTGAGCCCTCGCTCAAAAACCGCTGTGGCGTCTTCTTTAAAGGACTGCTGTTTATAAATGGCTAGGGCGCGGCGGGTATTACCGCGATCCGCTGCAAACTCGGCATCCAAAATACTATATAGACTGGGCTCGGTAAGCTCTGGCTGCAACACGGTTGCCGATGGTAAGCTATTAACGTTAGCCACCCTGTCTACTATCTGCGTTCTATCACTACTATTGTTAGTACTACTACTGCTATTATTATTCCTACTATCTTGCTCACTATCGGCAGTAGCTATTGAACGCTTCACTACGGAAGTATTAGATATGATGTCATTCGATGGTAAACTAAGGAGGCTTGCTTCGGCAGGGGTAGTTAAGCACAGGCAAGCGGCCAACAGTAAGGTTAGCTTATGGCGCTGACACAATCGATCAATGACGACACGCAATAAAGCTTGAAGGCTAGATTGGTCGTTATGCGCAAGTTGTGATTGAAACGATAACCCAAAAAAAATCATAACTAGCAGTATTCACTCATTAATTACTAATAACGTCACTTTATTTCAGGTCGCTCTATGTAAAGCCACTTTATTCATTATTTACTTACCAATATGCTTTATCTACAAAGCCAATTTAATGTATTGATTTTATGAGTTTATGGTAGACACATACTGAGAGTATTATAGAGGCGAACGAGTGCTATAAACAATAGTACTCATGTTACTCCAGTATTTATAATACTGGCCGTACGCAAGAGATTTTTATAGATAGTAAACTTATGACAGTGTATTAAGACCTGAAATGGGTAGGTAAGTTGACAGCTAAAAGTCATTAAGACCGTTGATTTATCGTTAAGTTACTCAAATACAAGTAAATAGTGGTGAGGTAGCAGGGCGAGTATTAAACAAAACGGGTAACAATGGTACAATGAGCAGTTTTATACTTATCGTAACTGATTTTAACCTGTTTTTGAACTTAGTTTTTATCCTATTCAAATCAATAACGCCGCCTGATTATGCAACTACTTGCGTCTGACCGTAGTATGTTTTAGCCTGCGGTTCAAAACAAATTTTATCCGCTTTTAACCCTAGCTTTTAGATAACACTAGTCTTTAGATGATACTGGCTTTTAGAATCTGCTTTTAAAAATAGAGCGGTGGTTTAGCAAGTAAATGAGCGTTATGTTTATGGTCTATCAATAATGAGATTAGTGGTCATTGGGCTCAATCACAAAACTGCACCAGTCGCTTTACGTGAGCGCTTGGCGCTTGTGGGTGACGAGGTAACTGTTGCGCTTGACCAGCTCAAAGGCTTTACTGATGGTAGCGTGATTGTCTCGACTTGTAACCGTACTGAGATATATGCGCTGGTGCCGCAAGCTAATGCTACTAGTGCTACCAACAATATCACTCCTACACGCTCACCTACAGCATCTTCTACATCACCCCCTAATAGTAGCGCCAGCTTCGGAGTCACCTCAGAAGCCATGAGCGCTCATATTATTCAGATTAAAACCTGGCTTGCTAACTTTAAGCAGTTTTCTGTGGCTGATATTGAGCCATATCTATATGTGCATCGTGATACCCACGCGCTCACCCACTGGTTGCGAGTCGCGGCGGGTCTGGACTCGATGATATTAGGCGAGCCGCAAATACTCGGCCAAATTAAGCAAGCCGTCCATCTCGCGCAAAGCGAGCAAGCACTAAGCAATCAGCTAGGCTGGATTATTGATCAAGTGTTTGCTGCCTCTAAACGTGTGCGTAATGAGACCAATGTGGGGGCGCATGCGGTATCGCTTGGGTTTGCAGCCGCTAAGCTAGTCACCCAGATTTTTGATAATATGCCCAGTCGTACCCTATTAGTGGTGGCCGCTGGTGAGATGAACCGTTTAGTCGCTACTCATATCGCAGGACTTGGGGTTGGACGGGTCATCATTTGTAACCGTAGCCCTGAGCGTGCCGAAGCTTTAGCTGCTGAATTACGCCAACCTAACCGTAGCGTGGAGGTTAGATCGCTACAAGAGCTATCGCAAGTGCTGGCGGATGCAGATATCGTCAGTAGCTGTAGCGGTAGTATGGATTTGTTAATTGATAAAACGATGACCACGCAAGCGCTGAAGCGCCGCCGTTATCAGCCGATGTTGATGATAGATTTGGCCGTACCGCGTGATATTGACTCGACCATCAGCCGGATAGATGATGTCTATCTCTATTCTGTTGATGACTTGCAGCACGTCATCGCTGGTAATCTTGAACAGCGCCGGCAAGCTGCCGTTGATGCTGAGCTGCTCGTTAGCCAATTGGTCGTTGAGATGGAGCGGCGCTTTCAAGTGCGGCAAGTGGGCAAAGATATTCAGCAGTATCGGGTGCGCACTAATGAGCAAGTAGATAAGCTACTCCATGAATCACTCGTCAAGCTTGAGCACGGTGATGTCAGCGCTGAGGACGTGATTACTGAGCTATCACGGCGCCTGACTCAGACCTTGACCCATGCCCCATCGAAGCTTATGCGTAAGGCGGCGCGCGAAGGCGATAGTGAGCTGCTAGACTTTGTGGTTTCAGGGTTACACGACGCTTATCGTCATCGCTGATATAGTCGATTCAAAATAAAAGAGAGTCATTTGTAGCAACGTGCCACTGGTATAAATTTTTCTTGCGTGCGGTTCGCAAGCGTGACAGAGGCTGCAAAAGATTCATACTAGTGGCACTGTGCCGTTTCTAAATTAGACTAACTACAGTTAGTAGATTATTTTTTGCTAATAACTGGTTAATAAATCACCAATAGCTTTACTGATAAAAAGAAACTTACGGTAGATATATTGTTGAGCTAACAAACCGTTGTCAACCACCATTATCAGTGCTAGTATCAAGCTGTCATGATTGCATTGAGTCATGGAACTGTCATGGTCATCGCTATCGGCGTTGGCAGACAGATTTTAATCTAATAAGATTACCAGTGACTATTATCATCTGTCTGCCGCTGTGCAGCAACTATAATGGCCCTAATGTCATAAGCAGTCTTGCATAAGGCATTACTTACCAACGGCAATAGCGCTAGGATAAAGTGCTATATTGTCAAGCCCACGTTGTACTCTCTAGTAAGACCCTTAATGGTACCTATAATCAGTAGCATCTATAATTAATCGTACCTATAATTAGTCGTATATATAACTCGCAGTACCTATCGCCATATTCAGTATTTTTATGTCACTCAATATGGCTATACTCAAGCTTTATCTGTGCTCAACTTTTAGTCACATCTAAATAATTTAACAACAAACAAGGAATGTCCTATGTCTGCATTACGTCAAGATATCGATCCAGAAGGCTTATTAGAATATTCAGTGGTTTATACTGACCGCGCCCTTAATCATATGTCAAAAGCTTTTCAGCAAGTGATGAATGATTTATCTGCGGATCTAAAGTCAGTTTATAACGCTGATGCCGTGGCCATTGTTCCAGGTGCTGGTACTTATGGCATGGAAGCGGTTGCCGCTCAACTTGCTCGTGACCAAGACAGCCTCATCATCCGTAATGGTTGGTTTAGTTATCGTTGGACGCAAATTTTAGAAAAGAACAATATCGGTAAAACAACCACCGTATTGGCCGCTGACCGTACTGAAGATACCGATGCCCCAAAACCATTTGCGCCTGTTGACATCGAAACCGCTGTTGCCAAAATCAAAGAACACAAACCTGGTATCGTTTTTGCTCCGCACGTTGAAACATCTGCTGGTATAATTTTACCAAAGGAATATATCAAAGCCTTAGCTGATGCGACTCATAGCGTCGGTGGTCTATTGGTTATCGACTGTATCGCTTCAGGTTGTGTCTGGCTTGATATGAAAGATCTTGGCATTGACGTACTTATTAGTGCGCCGCAAAAAGGCTGGAGCAGCACCCCTTGTGCCGGTCTAGTTATGCTTAGCGAAGCAGCTGTGAAAAAAGTAGACAGCACTGAATCAAATAGCTTTAGCCTAGATTTAAAACAATGGTTAAACATCATGCGTGCTTATGAGAATGGCGGTCATGCTTACCATGCGACTATGCCTACTGATAGCTTACGTCAGTTCCGCGATACTATTAATGAAGCCAAAGAAATCGGCTTTGATAAGCTATGTGACGCACAGTGGGAACTGGGCAAGCGTATTCGCAAGGTACTTGCAGACAAAGGTATTGAGAGCGTTGCTGCTGAAGGCTTTAAAGCGCCAGGCGTAGTGGTTTCTTATACCAATCGTGATGATATGCATAAAGGCAGCGCGTTCGCTGAGCTTGGTATGCAAATTGCAGCTGGTGTTCCGCTTAAATGTGGCGAACCTGAAAGCTTTAAAACTTTCCGCTTAGGTCTATTTGGTTTTGACAAATTGACTAACGTTGATGGCGCTGTTGAGCGTTTTGAATCAGTCCTTGAGAAAGTATTGGCTAAATAGTTTGTATAATTAGGGTCTGTTAAACAGATTAAATAAAAATACTGAGCCCAGCGTTCAGTATTTTTTTACCTTTTTGTTATACTTTATTATATAATGTATTTTTATAAATAGAATTTTAAATTTAGTATTGATAATTAACAGTCGACAAAAATTAAGTTAGGTAAATAGTTATGAGTATACAAGTAGACTGGCAAGCATTCACTCCAATATCCTTGATAGGTGGTTTGATGTTGGGTGTGGCGACTGTGATTTTGCTATTAGGTATTGGACGTATCGCGGGTATCAGTGGCATTAGTGCCAGCTTGCTGAAGCCTAAGCGAGTGGAGCTGTGGCAAATATTATTTGTATTGGGGTTGGTTGTATCGCCCCTGTTTTATCAGCTGGTATCACCGCTACCTATCATGCAAATGACTAGCTCTTTACCTTTATTGATTGGTGCAGGTTTGCTAGTAGGTTTTGGTACCCGGTTGGGTTCGGGATGCACTAGTGGTCATGGTATTTGTGGTAACGCGCGTCTGTCGCCACGGTCGATGGTAGCGACGGTCACTTTTATGTTATTTGGCATTATCACCGTTTATGTTGGTCGGCAGGTGCTAGGGCTGATTTAGTAGCTGTGTAGACTAACGCTAGAGTGTTTTACAAGATAAAATTTTATAAGACAATATAAGAGACGACAATGCTAAAAAATATAATTGGGCTAGTAGCAGGGTTATTATTCGGGTTTGGTTTGCTGATATCAGGCATGACTGATCCTGTAAAAGTACAGGGCTTCTTGGACGTGTTTGGCGCGTGGGATATCTCATTAGCACTGGTGATGGGCGGTGGCTTAGCGGTGGCAATCGTTGGTGTGCAACTGGCAAAACGCCAGCATAATAGCTGGATTGGTACGCTGATTGAGATGCCCACCCGCACCACTATTAATAAAAAATTATTAATCGGTGCGATGCTATTTGGTATTGGTTGGGGCTTGGTCGGTATTTGCCCAGGACCGGGGATTGTATTGCTCGGAACAGGACAGTGGCAGGCTTACGTATTCATGCCAGCGATGATAATCGGTATGCTGATATATCAATGGTTTGAGCCCAAACTGACGTAAGATGTTTAATGTAGTTTGTTTGCTTGATTTATTAACTTAACGCTGAAGTTATGACTTTTACCGTCTCTGCTGCCATGTGATAACAACTTTCGATATTACCTTGTCCGCACCAGTCGCCACTGACAATCCATTGATGATTGTTATCAACTAAGATACCAAGCTCTTTATTGGTTTTAGTACTGTTAACCGTCGCAGCATAACGCCAGCGGTGACAGTCACTTTGGCTAGGTGCCGTATCTTTGTCCCAGTCCAGTGCTTGCTGCGCAGCTTGCATTAATTGCGCTTTTATTGTTTCGATATCATCATCGACATGTGCCTGCGACCAGTCGTTACGGGCATGAATAGTGACGCTAGGTAGGAGATTGTTATGCATAGGCTTATGATGCTCTATGAATATTCTATCGAGTATAGAGTCAGTCATATAGGCCACATCCCATACTGGTGTTGCATTGCGATTTAGCGTCTTAGGTAGCTGTTCTACGTCATTCCAACCTAGCATCAGCGTATAGCACGCTTGCATTTGTGGTTCAGTAATTTTTGCTTGCTTATTAAAGCCACTATCCGCCATTAATTCTACCGCCTGACCATTTGGCGCGGTACAAATAACCCAGTCGAACCAGCCCAAGCTGTTACCGTTCTCGTCAAACAATTCAGTTTTTTTATCGGGAGAGTCGTTCTGTGAGTTATTGCTTTGCCGTTCTAGAGGGGCAACCCGAGTTTTAAACTCTAATGTTGTCAACTGTAGATCGTCAGCCAATGCTCTTCCCCAACTGGTCATTTTAGGGGTGCTGATATAGCGGGCGTGGATAGTATCCCATTGCTCTTTCTTAGTTACTATAGACGACTGATGGTTATCGTTGGCTGGCACTAAATCAACCACTTGGGCACACCAAGGTTGTAGCATACCTGTAGCTAACCACGGCTTGATAAACTGTGAAAATTCAGTCGATTTTGCGGTAAAAAACTGCGCCCCGAATGCCCATTGCCAGTTTTTGGCGGTGCTCTCATCCGTACGATAGCGGGTTGCCAAACGACCAACGCTACGTGATTTTTCAAAAACAGTTATCTGTGGCAAGCTTGCACGAGCAGCAGGTTTATCGCCTTGCTGATTAAACGCCCGCTCTAATAACGTGGCGGTCAACAACCCAGTAAGCCCGCCACCAATGATGGCTATTGTTGGGACGGTGTGGTCAGTATCAGAGGTGTGGGTTTTGGTGTTATTAGCATCATTTAGAGAATGGTCAGTCATAATGACAATAGGCCTTATAGGATATTTGGTAATAAGTAAAAAGGAAGTTCAAATCGTTTAAAGCGTATCGCTTTATCCTATTTTGAGGATAGCCATATTAAAAAGCCATGCTATGCTATCTTGAATAGCATGACTTATTCTAGGCTCTTAACAGCCATTATTTATTAAACATTAATGACACGCCTTACGTTCAGCTTTGACCACTTCAACCAGCTTATTGATCACCGAGCTATCAGCAAGGGTGGATAAATCCCCCAGCCCTACATATTGCCCAGCGGCTAGGCTACGCAAGATACGGCGCATGATTTTGCCAGAGCGGGTTTTGGGAAGGACATCTACGAGATAGATGGCATCTAAGTTGGCAATCGGTCCAATCGCGGTGCGCACGTGGCGATTTAGCTCGGTTTTTAGACGTTCACTGGCGGCCTCGCCAGATTTGAGAATAACAAAGGCACAAACGCCTGTACCTCGAATGTCGTGTGGCATGCCAACCACAGCCGCTTCCGCAGTAGAAGGGTGGGCGACGATTGCGCTTTCAATTTCGGCTGTGCCCAGTCTATGTCCTGAGACGTTGAGCACATCATCAACGCGGCCAGTAATCCAGTAGTGACCATCTTCATCGCGCTGCACGCCATCACCAGTAAAGTAATGACCTAAATAAGTGCTAAAGTAAGTCTCTAAAAAGCGTTCATGATCGTTATAGATAGTGCGCATCTGTCCAGGCCAGCTGTTACTGATGACCAAATTACCCTCAGCGGGACCGTCAAGCACGGTGCTATCGGTATCCATGATATTTGGTATGATGCCGTATAACGGGTTCATTGCGGCACCTGGCTTGAGTGCCACCGTACCCGGAATCGGCGCGAGCAAAATACCACCGGTTTCTGTCTGCCACCAAGTATCGACAATTGGACAGCGACTGCCACCAACGACATGGTAGTACCAATCCCATGCTTCAGGATTGATAGGCTCGCCGACCGTACCGAGCAAACGTAGACTTGAGCGTTCAGACTCCCGAACAAAAGCGTCGCCTTCTTTCATCATTGCTCGAATGGCGGTAGGGGCGGTATATAAGATACTAATATTATGCTTATCGATGATATGGCCGACCCGTGCCCATGTCGGATATTCTGGCACACCCTCGAACATGACTGTCGTGGTCCCATTGGCAAGGGGCGCATAGGTGGCATAGGTATGACCTGTTACCCAGCCCACATCAGCGGTACACCAGTAGATGTCATCATCTTTGATGTCGAAGACATCACGGAACGTTGATAGCGCATAAGTAATATAACCACCAGTGGTGTGCAGCACGCCTTTGGGCTTACCAGTTGATCCGGATGTGTACAATAAAAACAGTGGGTCTTCGGCATTCATCACTTCTGGTTCGCACTGCTTTTTTTCGCCACTGACCAAAGTATGATACCAAACATCGCGGCGACCACTCATTGGAATGGAATTACCAGTACGATGCACCACAATCACTTTTTCAACGCTTTCTGTACCATCGATATCTAAGGCGCGGTCGACATTTACTTTTAATGGTGTGATCTTATTACCACGCAAACCTTCATCAGCGGTAATGACCAGCTTAGACTGACTGTCAATGATACGGTTACCGAGACTTTCAGCTGAAAAACCGCCAAACACCACTGAATGCACCGCACCGATACGCGTACATGCCAGCATGGCTACCATGGATTCCGGTATCATCGGCATATATAGAGTTACGCGGTCGCCTTTTTTGACCCCAAGTTTACGCATGGCATTACCTAAACGGCAAACCTCAGCATGCAATTCTTTAAATGAGATGATTTTATGCAAGGAGGGGTGATCCCCTTCCCAAATAATGGCAGGCTTGTAAGGGTTGGTTTTTAGGTGACGATCGAGACAGTTGACCGAAATATTCAGCTCACCATCTTCGAACCACTTGATGCGGAAGTCCTCTAAATCATAGCTGACGTTGCTGATCTTGGTGGGCTTTTTTATCCAGTCGATTTGTTCAGCCCGCTCAGCCCAAAAAGCATCAAGCGCATCAGATGAATCAGTAGAATGCTTATAGGTCTGCACATACTGTTCAGGGGTAATGTTGGCGGTGGCGACAAATTCAGCCGTAATAGGAAACGATTTCTGAGTCATGATAACTTCCTTTTTAATTATTATTACCTGTATAGGCTTGGGTTGATAATAGCGGTAACTTATCAACGACAATCGATACAGGCGATGCGGCGTCATCTTCCATAATGTGCGACACCTTAGTTCTAGTTTGACAAATAAGGGGGGCTGTTGCAAGACATCAACGGCTAATTGCAACAATATCACTGTACGTATGTACACCTAGCATCTACTGTTACTTATTATTAAGTATTTACTTTTAATTGAAGGTTTATTTTTAGAGCAGTTGATATTTAGCCCTTGTAACGTTGACTTAAATATGGACAATAGCCACTCTAAAAACATCTTTTTAAACTTATCGCTTTATGAACTTAACCGCAATGGACAATTACCGCTATGAACAATAGTCATAATGGAAAAAACCTCAGCTATTATGATGTCATTATCATTGGTGCGGGTGCGTCAGGACTATACTGCGCGCTCACTGCTGGCCGCCGTGGCCGTCGCGTACTGGTGCTCGATCATGCCAACAAAGCGGGCAAAAAAATCTTAATGTCAGGCGGCGGTCGTTGTAACTTTACTAATTATTTCGTGGAGCCTGAGCACTTTATCGGGGCCAATCAACATTTCTGTAAATCAGCGCTGAGCCGTTATCCCAGCTGGGAATTTATTGGGCTGGTTGAGCAACATAAGATTGCCTATCACGAACGCGAACATGGACAGCTATTCTGCGACGATTCCGCACAAGATATCTTGTCAATGCTGCTGGACGAATGCGCGGCGACCGGTGTGCAAGTACGTCTCAATACTCAGGTTGAACAGGTTTGGGTCCCTGAGAATGGTGACCGTAATGCAAACAATGATAGCGCGCGCTTTCAGCTGTTAACGAGTAAGAAACTCAGTAAGAAGGATAAAAAAGACTCGGCAGACGAGATGAAGCCAGCTCAAACGACCTATAGCTGTGAATCGCTGGTGGTCGCCACTGGTGGGCTTTCTATTCCAACGATGGGCGCCAGTGGTCTAGGATATGAGTTGGCACAGCAGTTTGGACATCACTTAAATCCTATAGATGCTAGCCTCGTACCGTTTACTTTTACCGATAAAACAGGTGAGTTGATTCGCGCGTTGGCGGGTATCAGCTTACCAGTCATTGCTAGTAACGCTCGTATCTCGTTCCGACTGTCAATGCTATTTACTCATCGAGGACTGTCTGGTCCTGCGATGCTGCAGCTGTCTAACTATTGGCAAACGGGCGAATATATTAGCATTAACTTACTCCCCGATATCGATATAACTGAGTTGCTACTTGCTCATAAAAAGTCGCATCCGAAGCAGCTCATCCGTACAGTACTGACTGATTATACTAATAATAGCTTACCTAAAAAGCTACTGACCGCACTACAAACTACGCTGTGGGACGATATCAAAAACACTGAGCTTGCTAATATTAAAGATGAACGTCTAGCAGAGCTTGGGGCGACCATTAATGGTTGGCAACTCAAACCCTCTGGCACCGAAGGCTATCGTACCGCTGAGGTTACTCGCGGTGGTGTGAGGACTGATGAAGTCTCGTCCAAAACCATGCAAAGCAACTATCAAGAGGGACTATATTTCATTGGTGAAGTGCTGGATGTGACGGGTTGGCTTGGCGGCTACAACTTCCAATGGGCATGGGCAAGTGGTTTTGTTTGCGGTGAGGTTATTTGATTGCAAGTTTATATGTCATCTCTATTTTATTTAGGATTCATTATATATAGCAAGCAGGCAAGCGATTTAAATAATGTTTAATCTTGTGGTTTAGCCGCTTTTTATTTATAGTTAGCATTCTAGCTATTGTGAATTTTTAATAACCATTAATGGCTGAAATATTTAGCATAACTTAACAGTTATTTATTGTCATATTTTTAAAATCGAGCTTATTTTAGGAGGTGATAAATGCGTGCAATCAAACATCTTCATGGCGATAAAGCGCCTCATTGGGTAGGGGATGGCTTTTATGTGAAAACCTTAATTAATCATCTTGAGGCCAATCCTGACTTTAATTATACCCATACGGACCCTTTTTTATTGTTTGACTATGGTGAGCCGACGACATTTGCGCCCAACCCTAATTATGAGTCGCAGCCACATGGTGTCGGGCAGCATCCACACAAAGGCTTTGAAACCGTAACCTTGGCCTATTCAGGTGAAATCAGTCATGCCGACTCAGCAGGCGGACACGGCGTTATCTTGGAAGGTGATGTGCAATGGATGACCGCAGGACGCGGTATCATGCACGAGGAGTTTCACTCAACAGCATTTGGACAGCGCGGCGGTGTCTTTAGCATGGTACAGATGTGGATCAATCTACCCCGCGCACACAAACTAGCCGATCCTAAGTATCAAACAATCAAACGTGCTGATATGCCTACCGTCGAGTTAACCGCCCATAACAACATCGGCGAGCAAGTGTCCATTGGTAAAGCCGTTATTATCGCTGGTGACTGGCAAGGAACGTCAGGCGCTGCCAGTACGTTTACCTCAGTCAATTTATGGGATATCGAATTACGCTTAGCAGGGTCGACGACCCTACAGATTCCGAATACTCATAACGTGATGCTACTGGTGCAAGAAGGTGAACTACTTATTAATGATAGGTTGGTCACTGCAGGACAACTTATCCAGTTTGAGGCGCCTATTGGGGGTAATGAGCAAAACTCACCAGCGCAAAATGATGTTACTGATACTATCAAACTTACTTATCCTGCAACGTCTAATGCTCAGCCAACCTCAACATCGGTCAAGTTATTACTACTAAGTGGTGAACCTATTGGAGAACCGGTTGTGGGTTACGGACCATTCGTGATGACCACGCAAGAAGAATTAAAGCAGACCTTCCGTGACTATCAAAATGGTAATTTTGGTTAAAGGTGCTTTTGGTTAAACGATAAAACCGTACCCAATAGGCAATAAAAAAAGTCGCCTTACTATAAACAGTAAGGCGACTTTTTATTTAGCAGTGGTAACTGCTATGTTTTTCAAACAATAGGCTGATTAGGCTTCGTTCATGAAAGGGTAATCAGTATAGCCTACTGTCGTACCACCATAGAAGCTTTCTGGATGCTGCTCATTAAGTGGGGCATCTTCGCGAATACGCTCAGCCAAATCAGGATTGGCAATATAGTCACGACCAAAAGCCACAGCATCAATAAAGCCTGCACGGATATTCTTTTCAGCTTTTTCGGCCGTGTAACCACCAGCAGCGATAATCAAGTTATCAAAGGCGTTACGGATATTCTGACGGAAGCCATCATTGTATGGCGTGCCACCGGCCCAATCAGGCTCAGACAGATGCAGATACATGATACCGCGTTTATTAATTTGCTCAATCATCCAGATATTTTCATCTTCGTGATAACCAGCTTCAACATTATTGAACGTGCCTAGTGGCGAAATTCGAATACCCACATGATCACTATCCCAGGCATCAACGCAAGCATCGATAACATCAAGCGTTAAACGGGCACGGTTCTCACGACTGCCGCCGTACATATCTTCACGCTTGTTGGTATGCTCTGCCCAAAACTGATGTAATAAATAACCATGAGCGCCATGAACTTCTACGCCATCAAAGCCAGCTTCTTGTGCGCATTTGGTCGCATGAACGAAGTCTGCAATCACTTGCTTAATCTCATCAAGCGTGGCTGGACGCGGCGGCGTAGCATCCACGCGAATGGCTAGGTTGTCACTGTCACGCAACGAGGTACGGACGCCAACGTCGACATCGGAGGCAGAGATGGGCGCTTGTCCATCAGGCTGTACGCTTTTGTGTGCGACCAGACCAGTGTGCCACAACTGTACAACGATTTTACCGCCTTTGGCATGCACATTGTCCACAATCGTTTTCCAAGCAGTGGTTTGATCTTGAGTATGGATACCCGGTGCGCCCGCATAGCCTTTCGCTTGAAATGAGACTTGCGTCGCCTCAGTAATAATTAAGCCTGCGCCAGTACGTTGCGAGTAATACTCTCCTGCCAATGCTGTCGGTACATCGCTTGGCTCAACCGCGCGCAAGCGGGTTAATGGTGCCATGATAATGCGGTTTTTTAAGTTCTGTGTGCCCATTTCGACGGATTCAAATAAGTTATCGTGTGCCATAATCTGCCCTGTTCATTACTATTATAAAAAGATTAGTTGGTAATAAATCTTGCCTAAAAAATTATAAAAACACAAAAAAACATGTTTTTATCGATTTCCTTTATAGGGGGCAGGGCGGGTTATTCAAGCGAAATTTACAAACAGAAACACCGATATAGCATGACATCGATATTGATAAAACTCATCATTCACGTGCTCTTATCAGTGTATTAAGAAAGTAAATTTAATAAAAACGATGAAGGATGGATAATGCTAATAATTGAAAAACAACAGCAAGAATTGGCTAAGCGATAAAGTGATTCAAATGACCTAGCAGATTACTTAGCAGCGCTTGCCAAGACACAATCCGTGTACGTAAATATTTCCAATTTTCTTAAGGTTTGGTATAGCTTGTTAGAAAGCAGTCGTTATATTCATAATGGCTAATTCATACTAAATAAAATAGATAGGAGTTATAAAAATCGTAAGGCTGGCAATGACGGTATGAAAATAAGTGGAAGGACTTAATGTTAGATATTATCGGTATCGCAAGTGAGGTGATATGGATAACAAAATATAGGCAATAAAAAGCTGGAAATTTTGCCCAGCTTTTTATTGCCTTAAAGTTTTCTGGGTTAAAACCTATCGCATATTACCAATCGCAATAACCAAAAGCTCCAAACCAAACTGCTCACTAGATAGCAATTGAGTTTTAATCGCGCATCGGTAAGAATGACTGCATCTAATTTATAAAAGCTAACTTATAAAAGCCAATCTATAAAACTCATTCTAAAGAGGAACAAATAAATGAAACTACGTATCTTGAAATCTGCAGTAACCAACCCTTGGTTTAATCTGGCGACAGAAGATTGGATATTCCAAGCGCTTGACCCTGATTCGCATACGCTATTCTTATGGCGTAATGATGAAACTGTGGTGGTTGGGCGCTCGCAAAATCCTTGGGTAGAATGTAAAACCGATAAAATGGAAGAAGACAATGTCTTTCTGGCTCGTCGTCAAAGTGGTGGTGGGGCCGTTTTTCATGATTTAGGCAATACCAACTTTACCTTTTTATCGCCCAAAAACGAGTACGATCAGGCAACTAACTTTACTATCATCGTAAATGCTCTGAAAAAACTGGGTATAGATGCCGAGCTGTCTGGCCGTAACGACATGCAAGTGGGCGATCGAAAAATATCAGGCAGCGCCTTCAAACATGCTGTTGATAGAAGCTTTCATCATGGTACTTTACTGGTAAACGCCGACATGAAAAAGCTTGGCGATTACCTCAATCCGCATCCGCTAAAATTGCAAGCAAAAGGTATCAAGTCCGTGCGCTCGCGTGTCGCTAACTTAGTTGAATTCAATGAAGATATTAATCACGAGATGCTGTCTGAAGCGATTATCGAGGCATTTTGTGAATATTATGGACAAAGAGTTGAAGTAGAAGCGTTAGATGAAGCCAGTCTCGCAAAGCAGCCTAATCTGAATAAATACTATCAGCAAATGTCAGACTGGGATTGGCGCTTCGGTAAAACTCCGGAGTTCTCGCATCGTATCGAAACTCGGTTTGATTGGGGAATGATCGATTTACATATGGATGTGAAGCAAGCGGTAATTGAAGAGGTGGTCATATTTTCTGATGCACTAAATGTTGAGTTGATTGACACTTTAAAAGACACGCTGACCGGAATTAAATACAACAAGAATGACGTTAGAGCCACGCTTGATGAATTAAAGAAAGCGCAACCTGATTTAGCAGCGCAAGTTGACGATTTTTGCGGGTGGTTGATTGGTGAGATGGAAGGTTAGATTTTGGGCTTTGTGTGTTATAAGAATGAAACATAATCCACAGTATCTGCAATTACTAAATTTTCCAAGAATTATAAATTATAAGGAGTTGTTATGAAATACTTACATGCAATGATTAGAACGAACAAACTAGAGGACACCTTAAACTTCTATTGTGAGCTTATGGGATTGAAACTTCTTAGGAAGAAGGACTCTGAATCAGGTAGATTTAGCTTATACTTTTTAGCGACCCATGAAGGTGCTCCAGAGATTGAGGTTACTCATAACTGGGACGAAGAAGAATATGCCAACGGAAACAACTTTGGGCACTTTGCCTTTAAAGTCGACAACATCTATGAGCAATGCGAAACATTTATGGAAGCTGGTGTCGATATATTAAGACCGCCTAGAGACGGGTATATGGCTTTCGTTAAAGACCCTAACAATATCTCAATCGAACTGCTTCAAGATGGTGAGCGATTAGAGCCCATTGAACCTTGGATTTCGATGGAAAATATTGGTACATGGTAAATAAAAAAGGTTAGATTAGCCTTATTAGACTCTCGCAGATAATGAAGACTAAATATAATCTACCGTTATATATCAAAGATAAGCTTGATGGTTTGGAGCAAGCGCAGCCTAACTGAGCGTATCAAGTTGATAATTTTTGCGTGTGGATGATTGAAGAGATGGAGAGCTAGCGGTTTTTATTTTTTCTCCGGAATAAAGTTTAGCGTAGGATGGAGTAAGTATAAAGTAAACCACCCTACACTAACTTGTAGTTTCTAAAATTAGTGGAGAATTAAACGCAATAAAATTTTAAATAACTACACTCTGCTTTATTTAACAAGTTCGTAAATAGCAGTTCCACACTCCAATAAGAACTGTACAGTGTCATCACAATCACTCTTAAATATAGGAATTTTCTCTAGAGTCTGTGGGTCTATGTCCGCTTCATGCACAATAGAGTTCCTTCTACTCACTATAAGTTTAAGCTTTGTTTTGGTATCTCTTTCACTACTAGAAAAACTTTGTGAAATAATTTTCCATTTTTGACTTTCGAGACAAATATAGCTTAATCCATCAGATATCTTTGAAGGGTCTTGATACGAAATATACTTAAGCTTTTCAGATATAGCTTTCTCGAAAATATTAGCTTTAGTCATTACACCTGTATCGAACAGGTCATCACTTGCACTCAGTAGGTCGTGATAAAGCTCCATCTTCAAAGGCTCAGATGAGTACTTTGGGGTAGAAGGACGTGAACCATTAAATATCTGTATAATTCCAATTTTGACTAAGTCATGGATTAGTTTATCAAGCGCACTTAAGGAGTAGACAAGTTGAGACCTAAGAATATCATCAAAGCATATAGGCACATTAATATTACTTTCTAAATACTCATAAACAGCTGATAGATTCTTAACTTCATCCAAATTCTTTTCGAAGTTCTTATAAGACCTATACATGATCCAATAACCTTGTAAGATTTGTCTCAAGTCCTTCAAAAATAGTAAGTAAATGATCTCGTTTAGTAAGCATGGTCTCTAGTACTTTTCCACTATATTCTATTTCTTCATCTAATAAAGCAAAAACTGGTACCTGAGCTTTATTAGACTTGGGTAACAAGCCTTGAAAATCGGGAATTTCAGCTAAACAATATCCTTCGCTAATAAGATTTTCACTATAAAACCCATCTAATGTCATACCAGCATTAGATATAGAATCATAAAACTCATTAGATATTTTTTGCTTAATCTCTGAAATGTTATCTCTATAAGGACGTGCTGCAAGACCGTTCCGAACATTAAACCTCTGAATTAAGCTACCTAGAAACTTGGGGTGAGATTCTGGCATAGGATAAGCTGAATCTTTAAACATATCCATAGAGGCTTGCTTCCACTGTACCCACTTTGGTAACACTCTAGTTAAGGTATCAATTGCCATGAGAGAAAATGGATCAGGGTTAGTAGGTACAATAAAAGAATCTGAGGATAAGAAAAGATTCTGATTAATTGCACTCAAACTTGGGTTTAAATCTATTATGGTAATGTCTATAGAGTATTTTTCTTCGGTCAAGCGTAATAGTTCGGAAAAAGCGCCTGGTAGATTTTGTAAAGTAGCAATGGCATTATTAGAAGTTTGTGCAAATGTAAGAGCTGCGTCATACTCTGATAAATTAGCATGCCCAGCAAGCAAAAATAAGTTATCAGCTCTTTCAGGTGAGTAACAAGTTACAGCTTCTATAGGATGCGGTCTTCCTAAAAAAGCTGCACTTACGCCATCTTTAATGTTCTGAAGCTTAGTTTCATCCTTAATATAATACTTTTCGAATCCTTCACCTAATATTAGGCTTGTTAAATTACATTGTGGGTCAGCATCAACCACTAAAACATTAAGATTTTTACTTAGCAACCATCCTATGTTATACACAGAAGTGGTTTTACTAACACCTCCTTTATGATTAAATACAGCAATTCTTTTAGACATTATTTTTCCTCGTTAAGTTATTTTAATATTTATAATTATCTACTTTTAGTGAATATAGCATATTAACTTAACCATAATATTTGTACTTTTATTTATGCGCTTTTCTAATGCAAACTACAAAACTATCATAAGGCTAATCTGCAGTACTAAATCCCCGCCGCAACCTCAGCCCCATCACGAATAGCACGTTTGGCATCCAGCTCAGCTGACAGTTTTGCGCCACCAATCAAATGATATTGCGCATCAGGTGCATCGCCAACATTGGGCATGAGTTCTACGACCGACTCTTGACCAGCACAGACCACCACGCTATCGACTCGTAATAGCTGGCTTTGACCTTGGTTATTAGTTATCCAAATACCTTCATTGGTGATTTTTTCGTACTGTGCGCCCGATACTTGAATAACGCCATGCGACCTAACATGGGCACGATGTACCCAGCCGGTCGTTTTATTAAGACCACCACCCAAGCGCCCTTTGGTACGCTGCATCAGATAAACTTGACGTACTGGCGTAATGGCGTCTGGTTTAATCAAACCACCTTCGCTTTGATAGTCAGTATCACTAGTCACGCCCCATTCTTCACGCCATTCGCTAATTGTTTGCGCTTTTGGACGGTAAGTTGGGTCTTTTAACACTTCAGAACCAAGCTCATCTAACGCCTGACCATGATTGGCGGTGAGGTATTCACTGACATCGAAGCCAATACCACCAGCGCCGATGACTGCTACCGTATCGCCGACGGCTTTTTCACCGGATAACAACTCTGCATAGCTCATGACTTGTGGTAGATCTGCACCTTCGAGCTTACCTGCCAAACTTCTGGGTACGACACCAGTTGCGACGATGACATGGTGGAATTTACTAGCTTCCAGTAGTGGCTTATCTACTTTAGTATTCAGCTTAACTTCAACGCCTAAATGCTCAAGCTCATTAATATAATAGCGAATGGTTTCAAAGAACTCTTCTTTACCAGGGATAACTTTGGCGTAGTTAAACTGTCCACCTAAGATATCTTTGGCTTCAAACAAAGTCACTTTATGACCACGTAGCGCTGCGACATGTGCCGCTGACATACCCGCTACGCCGCCACCAATAACCGCAACTTTTTTAGGCTTCTTAGTCTTCTTATAAACCAATTCAGTCTCATAACAAGCCTGCGGATTGACCAAACAAGTTGAGCGTTTATTTTCAAAGGTATGATCTAGGCAAGCTTGGTTACAAGCAATACAAGTATTAATTCGAGCGGCTTCACCGTTTTTAGCTTTATTAACCCAGTTTGGATCGGCCAAGAACGGACGCGCCATTTGAATCATATCTGCCTGACCACTGGCAACAATTTCTTCAGCAGTATCGGGCATATTGATACGGTTGGCTGCCATCATCGGAATGCTGATGTGTTTTTTAATCTCAGCGCTAAAGTCCACAAAGGCGGCGCGCGGGACACTGGTGACGATAGTTGGCACGCGGGCTTCATGCCAGCCAATACCGGTATTCATTATGGTCACGCCAGCTTCCTCTAGCGCTTTAGCAACGATAATGACTTCATCCATGACGTTGCCGCCTTTGACCAAATCAATGACTGATAAGCGAAATAAGATAATAAAATCTTCGCCAACCGCAGCGCGAACGGCCTTAACCGCATTTACTGCCAGCTTCATACGACCATGAATATCACCGCCATAAATATCTTTACGCTTATTGACGTGGCTGGATAAAAACTGATTGAGCAAATAACCCTCAGAGCCCATAACCTCAACGCCATCATAACCCGCTTGCTTAGCAAGGCGTGCAGCACGAGCAAAGTCTTCGATCGTCTGCTCAATATTTTTGATGCTCATTTTACGCGGTTTAAAGGGGGAAATTGGCGACTTGATTGGGCTTGATGACACCACAAACGGATGATAACCGTAGCGACCACTGTGCAAGATTTGCATGATGATCTTGCTGTCGTGTTTATGCACAGCGCGGGTCACGCGTTGATGGTTGATGACATCCATCTTGCTGTTCATGGTACCGCCTGCCGGTAATAGCCAGCCTTCACGGTTGGGCGAGATACCACCGGTAATCATCATCGCTACGCCGCCTTTAGCACGCTCAGCGAAATACGCGGCAAGCTTGCCATAATTATAAAAGCGATCCTCAAGTCCAGTATGCATCGAGCCCATGACCACACGGTTCTTTAAGGTGGTGAAGCCTAAATCTAACGGTGTGAATAAATGCGGGTAATACTCTGAGGCATTCGAGGCCTCTTGAGTCGCAATACGGTCAGTTTTTTTGGCACTTATGTTTTTTTTGCTTGCTTTTTTTTGGCTAGATTTTGTGGGGCTGGGAGTTTTTTGGCTGGCGGTATCGAGGCGGGCACTCATATCATTATCCTTATGAAACAATGGGAATTATACTGAAAATTATGCTAAAAATAGGGCAATATTTAATAGTCGTTCTATCGTAACACAACGACTTTATCCTCAGCTACGCACACACACGACTGATGAGTGAATACTATTTTAATCTTTTCTCTTGATAACTGCTGCAAAATAATTCGTACGGGCGGTTTGCTATGGTATCGTTTGTACGCTGTAAATATTAAATGTGTGCCACTTATAGTTAATTCAAGTTAGAAACGGCACAGTGCTACTGGGATGAATTTTTTGCAGCATCGAAACACGCTTGTGAACAGCACGCCAGAAAAATTTGTACCAGTGGCACGTCAATAACCCGTTTACCACCCTTGATTAAAAAACTCACGCTGTAAGTAACAACTGTTAAAAAGCTCGCACTTAGACATGATTGCGAGTAACGTATATAGTAGCCATTCAAATAAGCAAACACTGCAAAACAGGCTCGCTTCTTACGCGCTATTGTTTATAATAAACGGTCTCATTTTTAGAATGCAGAACGTCATACAAAGACATGATAAAGGACTATCAACATGACTGACTTTCATACGGGTCTCAATAAAAACCCTGCCAACTATCAACCGCTTACCCCTATTGATTTTATTATTCGTAGTGCGCAGGTTTATCCCGATAAAACCGCCATTGTTTATGATGACCTCAATGTTAATAATCTGACTCAAACCTGGCAGCAAACCTTTATTCGTTGCCGACAACTGGCTGATGGTCTGCGTAAACTGGGTATTGATAAAAACGA